>JANNFJ010000075.1:0-3342 GCA_031379725.1 Calothrix sp. OTE_75_metabat_31 | reverse complement strand
ATTTGAGTTCATTGGTATACCCTGAAGTTTAAATAAGTAGCAATAAATACTTACCTTTAGTTTATTATTCCCCAAGAACTCTCCGTCTGACCAAAATCCTCAGAACTTTATGGAGTACATTATAAACCGCTTCTAAAAATCTAGGTAAACCTAGAACAAAGTCCACGGTGTAACTTTACGTCAAAAATTATTAGCGCGTAGTCTGTAATCATAAAAATGCCCAACTATACAAAAACCGGGGATTTTGAAGTTTTATTAAATGGTGACTGTGCTTATTTACGTGCAGCGGTAATTAAGCGTTGATAAACAACGTACTCAAACTGGTATAAGCAAGCTGCGATAATAATTTGAATGACGATAGGGATAATTTGCCAACCCGTGACTCGATTGGTGAAAAACCGGAGAAAATAGTAAAAAATCGCATCTTCAGACAAGAATAAAGCTAAAATGCTGTAAGCGATCGCAGCTGAGATAGTTTTCACCGACCAACCAAAGAATCCTTGCCACCAACTCATCACACCAGGAAAAGTTCCGGGTACTGTCTCCGTGTCAGGTAGTTTGCTTTCGGGGAAGAAATTATCTAACAAACGATGCAACCAATGGTGTGCAAACGCAATGACTGCAATGGGAGATAATAAAGCTAGTAATAGCGTCACATACCAAAATTTTGCGGGTAGACGACTCCAGTTAATTATTAAAACGACATGTTCGTATAAAGAAGTTAATATATATTGCCAAACCAGTAACAGGAAAATGAGTGCTAACCCATTTACCCAAGCACGAAGTCCGGGAATCAAACTTGGTAATTGAGGAGATGGAACCCATCTTGGTGAATTTGCCATGTTTTGATGGTGGTATGTAAATATTTGTAACCTTAATCTTGAAATCTGACAAATTTTCCAGCCCGAATGCAGTCAAGTCAAATACCAATAGGTATCTTAAACATAATAATCGTAATTTCAATTATCATCCGGATAAAAAATATAGAAACTATAAATATTCAGTAAATATTTAGTAAAAATTTTGAGTTAGAGTAATCCAAGAAATAAATGATCTCGTAGGATAGGCGTCTCGCCTGTCCTACGAGATATAGACAGGCGGGACGCCTATCCTACGATATCTACTTTGGATATTTTTTTAATTGGAATACTCTTATAAATAAATTCGCTGTTAAGGTAGTTTTTCTAGCATATATAACCCTTATTCGCAAAGCAATTTCTTGACGGCTTACTTTTTAATTTCCCATACCCCAAATCTAAAATAGGACAGGCTGTGCAGCCTATCCTACAAAATTAATTATCATTCGTTAAAAAATGAACTTTGCGATCGCGTCGTAGTCATAGGTAGGGAAACCCCCGTTTCTTCTGGAACTCCCCAACCTACAAAAAGCTCAATTTTTAGCAGTTAATTAGCCCATTAGCGGCACAAACACTTTACTTCTCGCTTTTGGTAGTTTTAACCTGACGTGCCATTTCCAAATACGAATTCATATTCGCACCAGGACGACGACGACCGCTACTGCTTGGAGTCATTAGATACTTAGTCGCAAAGTTTGTCTCTACAGGTGCTGCGGGTTGTTGCTTTTTCGCAGCAGTCTTAGCGATTTGTGCGGGGTTTGATGAAGCAGTTTCGGCTTCTTTTGCAACTTTTGCGGCTTCGATTTTAGCAGCTTTGGCAGCGGCGGCAGTATCCTTTCTCGACATTTTGCCATTTAACTCTGGAGTGACTGCGGCTTTTGCTGGTGCTACTGCAACTGGTTTTGCTGGTGCAACTGCGGGTTTTGCACCGTTAGAAGCAGGCTGTTTTGCCTCTACTTTCTTAGTTTCCTTAGTTTCCTTCGTTTGCGTTATTTCCTTGATTTCTTGTTTCGCTTCGTCGATTTTAGCTTCTACCTCTTCCTTCAGTTCTAAAAAAAAGTTGTTGTTGCTCTTTTTAACTAAATTTTTGATAAACCCAAACATGACTGTTTCTCCCTTGTGTCTGAGGCTGATTGAGTGAAATTTGTTGATAAAAGGTATATTTACCTTTTTGAATACTTAACTGATGTCGTTCAATTTTAACTTTAGTCAATACCAAAAATATACCAGAAAGTGGGTTCTATCAGAGATATGACATCACAATACATTTACTGAAATTTGGCATAACAAATTACAGGCTTTTAAATAATTTTATTTACAAAAATTTACAAAAAATTTCCTGTAATTCCAGTGGAGATGGCGAATTTAGCAGCACTAATAACGGCATATTCTTTGATCTACAAGCTTTTGCATAAAAAATAACTATCAAAGAGAGTATCCTACAAAAGTTTGCACTTCGCTATGTTGCAAGTTAAATTTTGTACATCACGACTATATTTTAACTATTAAGATGAAAAACTCCAAACAGCAAAATCCCGTTCTGTTGGTACATGGAATTAACGATACAGGGGCAGTATTCTTGAAAATGGCAACCTCCCTTAAACGTCAGGGTTTGTCAGTATATTCACCTGATTTAACTCCCAATAATGGTGATGCCGGATTAGATGAATTAGCGCAGCAACTTGCCAACTTCATCAATAACACCTTTGCCACAGAACAGCCGCTTGATATAGTTGGTTTTAGCATGGGTGGAGTCATCAGCCGTTACTACGTGCAACGCTTGGGAGGAATCAAGCGGGTAGAACGGTTTATCACCATTGCTTCGCCGCATCATGGAACCGTTATGGCATATGCTTCGCAACGTTACGGTTGTTTGCAAATGCGTCCAGAGAGCTTATTTCTCCAAGATTTAAATTCCGATGTGGCAATGTTGCAGCAACTTGATTTTACATCGGTTTGGACACCATACGATTTAATGATTGTGCCTCCAAGTAGTTCGAGTCTTCCTGTCGGTAAGGAAGTGATAGTTCCCGCACTTACCCATCCTTGGATGCTGACGGATATAAGATGTATCGCTACTGTAATTGAAGCACTAACGGCAACGGTTGCTGTAGGGGTGTAGGCAATACTACTCTGATAAGGAAAAATTATAAACCCCTCAACTATCGTTAACCAACAAGTATTGAAGGTTGGGATACCAAATAAATTCCGTAGAGACGTTACACATAAGTCTCTACGGATTGGATATAGTGCATTCTTAATATAATAAATATTTATCTAACCTCTATCGCCAATTTGTGCATATTCTGGACTACCAAAAATTGCTTGGGAGTGACGATAATATTTAAACTCCATCAAGTTATAAAAAGGGTCTTCGAGGAAAAAAGCGCGGTGTTCGAGAGGACTGCCAACGAAACGGTTTTTAGCTTCTTCGTGAAACAGTAATTGTTGGCTTTGCGCTTTCTGTAACAATTCTTCCCAGTCA
>JANNFJ010000061.1:0-2798 GCA_031379725.1 Calothrix sp. OTE_75_metabat_31 | reverse complement strand
ATTAAAATGAAATTAGGCAAACTAGTGAATATAGGATTAGTTGCTTTTACACTAATGCCCGTAACTATTGCATCATCAATTATAATACCAAGCGCTGTAGCTCAAAGTAGTAGGCAATCTGTAGCCACTGAATTGCAAGGGATACTACCTGAATTACGTCAAAATACTAACTTACCAATATTGCTACCAGCTAAGTTACCCTCTGACAGCGAGCAACTATACGTTCAAAAGTTTGTTGACAAATCATCTTATTCTGTAGAAATTGGGTATACGCCTGAATGCTCAGGTAGTGCATGTTTTGTAGGACATTTCTCTGCTTCTAGAGAAAGCTATGGTCAGGATGGAAGCCCTATTACTTTAGCAAAGGGCATTAAAGGTTATTTTTTAGAAGTCACTTGTTCAAGATGCGGAGATTCATCTGTGACTTGGAAACAGAACGGTGTGTCGTACCTAATTAGATATAAAGTTCAAGCTGAGACTAGACAGCAAATACTAGATGAGATGATGCGAATGGCTAATTCGGCCATTAAAGCAGGTCCTAGATAAAAGCTCTTTTTAATTATTTGTGAATAGACATTTTCATACAATCACCATAAAAATCATGAAAAACCTTGCTAGTTCTTTGTTTAATATACATTTAGTATCTCTGTCTCTATTGGCTCTAAACTTTACAACAGCAGCATTTGCTAACCCTAGTAGAGTTCATAACATACAAACAAACAAAACACTTATTGCACAAGCAGCTAATTGCAGTGTGATTAACATACAGACTGGTCAATTAGCAGTACGTTTTGCTCCCAATGGAAAATCTAAAGCAGGTTTGAATAATGGGAATACAGTAACACTGCTAAAAAACGGCTCTGCACCTTGGGTCTACGTTCGTGTAACTAATGGTCCCAATAGTAGAGTGAACGCTTTAGAAGGTTGGGTAAATTCCAATTATTTAAGTTGTGGCAGCATGGCACAAAAACCACAAATTTTATGTGACGTTAGTAATATTAAGACAGGTCAACTCGCATTACGTTTTAATCCCAACGGTAAATCAAAGGCTGGTTTGAATAATGGAAATGTAGTTAAATGGATAACAGAAACTACTTCCCCTTGGGTTTATGTACGTGTATTAGAAGGTCCAAATAGAAGAGTTACTGGTTTAGAAGGCTGGGTTAATTCTAATTTCTTAACTTGCTATGATGATGCTTGAAAAAGCATCTTAATTTTTCAAAAATAGAATCCTACTAAGCAAATTAAGAGCATTTTTGTCGTTTCGCCATTGTAGTGAAAGGCAAATAACAATGCGGACATTCCCCCGTTACCCAGTCGGCAGGTACTGGAAACGGGGCTCCGCAATTGGTGCATTTTGTTAGCAAGCGTAATTGATGGTGTCTACATTTCATTACATCTTTAAATTGCCACTCCACGCGATGTACAGGTTCTTCTATATAGCAAACAGCACATAGTCTGATGGGTCTGGGCTTAGTAGTCATCCCCTTCGCAGGTAACATTTGAGTTAATCTTTCAACCCCAACACTGACTACACTAGCTAATGCCTCCAACTCCTGCTGTGTAGGAAATGGATTGAGGTAGCATTTTTCCCATCTTGCAATAACTGCACCTAGCCCTGTCAATTTACCCAGTTGAGTAGAAGTTAAATAATTCTCCCGACGAAAACGCCCTAAAAAATGGCTCAAACTTTCGCCCTCCTGAAGATCAATATCAAAAAAACGAGGTTCTTTAGCATTATTTTCAATCACTCAAACCACTCCAAAACCTCATCTAAAGTTGCTTTATCAATATTGCTCAATCCCTTCCTCAAGGATATAATCGCTGCTCGTCTTAAAACCCTATCCATCAAACCAATTTTGCCACGTGTCTTTTGATATAGAGGTATTAAAGTTTCTTTTTTAGTTAAATTTGATGGCATAGGTAAACATAAAACATCATCTTCCCAAGTTTGGACTAACTCAGCAAACTTGTTCTCTGAAACCACTTGTAATTTATAACATTCTATAAAGCGGTCATGAATGTAAGGCTCCTTTTTAATAAGATTATCCAGACCATCAGTTCCCACAAGCACAATGGAAATTTTCAATAAATCATAAATTCTCGCAATTTCGCTAAAAGTATTTAACTTCAGAAAATTTGCTTCATCAATAATCAACATTTCTACTTTTGACTCTTTCAGTAGTCGTAGCATCCGTCTTCGTAAGTCAGTAAGTTTTCCTGTAGTCGCATCATATTTCAAACTTTCTAAAATTAAGGTTAGCAACTCTCCCGCCGAACAATCTCCAGGTACTTGCATATACAAAACAGGTACAATATCTCGCTTACCTGTTCTTTTTTGAGGTTTGTTCAGAAGCCTGTAAACATCGCAAGTAACAGACTTACCTGCTCGTGGTGGTGCAACGATTCGACCACATTGTTTGGAAAGCCGCAAACTATCTAACCAATCATGAATTTTTTGAATGTGGTCAAGTTCTACAATGCTAGGAGTAATTAACCGTTCAATTTGCGGCATTAATTCTTCTGGGATTGGGTCATCTCCCCATAAATTCTGTACCCATTTACGTAAATACTCATCTGACATAATTTGTTTGACTCAATATATTTTATAAGCTCAATCCAGAGTAATTAATATCAAACTAGTCGTCATAATCTCGGCGAAGTTGTTCGTAATCAAATACTCTAGGTCGCCTTTTTTGAGGCTGAGGGGTTTCTTTTATAATTTCCACTGGCTCGTTTAATTGAGGTGGTTCGTAAACAGGATGTACCTGAGCCTGTTCTTCCTTTTTGCGCTCTTT
>JANNFJ010001407.1:0-5097 GCA_031379725.1 Calothrix sp. OTE_75_metabat_31 | reverse complement strand
ATTCTTCTAATAATCCCTCTCCTGCTGCACGGTGGATTGCTCCATCAACGCCACCACCACCTAATAATGAGCTATTTGCAGCATTGACGATGGCATCAACTTGTAATTGTGTAATATTAGTTTGGATGATGGTGATACGTTGATTTAAAGGCATATGTTAACGACATTTTGGCTTTCCTGGAAATTTTACTAAAAAATTAAGCACAAATATTACTTGTGACTAAGGCGATGTACTTGCAGCAGCGCTGAGTCCTTTCCTTCGGAACGCTCCGCGAACGGACGCGCTGCGCGAACGCGATCGCATTACCAAACTTAATTTAGTTCCCACTGGCTTTTGAGCAATTCTTTGTAGATTGTTTCTTTAATTATCATCTGCTCGTACAACATCAACAAAAATTCTTGAGATTCTTGGCGGGACATTTGCTGCACTTGGTCGGCAAATGCTCTGACATTAAATTCTTGTTCGAGAGATAATTGGTTGGGTTGATTCATACTGGCTCCCTGTATTCAGTTGGAACGAAAACTAACTGTACTGTTTTGCTCTATTTCATTGCGGTTACGACGCATAAGGGCGGCAACGAATTTGATATTGCGTGCCACAAAGAGCAATTCGTCATAACTATTTGTAAAGCTATGTTAATTAGTGTAACAAAAAAAATACAAAACGCAGCGTTCGGGATACCGAACGAGGCACCGAGGTAATTATCAAGAAATTTGCATAAGATGCGATGCCCTTGGCGACCACAAAGTGGTATCGCATAACGTGTAAACCTGTAGTTCACTAATTTACACAATCAGTACCCAAGTTTATATGTTTCGCAATTTAATTCAAAAAGCAAACCAAAAGTTCGCCAAACGTTTTCTATACTTTCTTGCTGGAGTCAGCCCATTGTTTGCTACTTTGCTGGCAATTACTCCTTTACCAGCCAAAAGTCTCCAAGCTGCTGACAATTCCTCAAAATCGACTTCCCCCTGGAAATCTGACAAACAAGATTTGATAACTACAATTGCTCAAGCTTCAGAAAGCGGAAAACCACTACTAACTCAAAAGAACATCAACTCAAGTATTCCGATCAATCCACGCAGTCCGGAGTTCATTAAGTTAGTACAAGAAGCTCAAAGCGATCTCAAAGCTTTCATCCCCAGTCGCTTTTCATTAACGCCTCGGCAGCTTCAAGGACTCAAGGCTTTAAACCGAGAAGACCTTGCTAAAGTTCAAGATGCTATTAAAGACGCTCAAAAAACAGGTACTCCTTTAAGGGTTAGATTCCTTCCATCTGATGGCAGTACAAATAGCAGCAAACCAGAATTGCAGGTATCGCGGGAGAGTAAAACGGCGGACAACCTCAATGGAACTCAACCTGATGACTCTGATATCTTTTGCAGTGATTGCGAAATTGTAATCGTAATTTCAGTCAGGTGTTAATACTGCTTCGTTATGTTTCTAACACGCCTTATTCATTAAGATTCCCGACTTCGCGTTCCTGAAGTCGGGAATCTGTCCACCGAAAATCTTAGACCAGCACAAATTCGTTAGGGAGCATCCTGTTTTGGCAGATTTATAATTTTGTAGTGCGTACCCCTGCGGGGAAGCAAGCAACGCGCAGCGTGCCTGCAGGGCTTACATCTTGCTCGCTTAATATAGTACGCGAGCAAGATGCTCGCACTACAGTCCGAAACAGGATGCTCCCATTCGTTATTCGTAAATTGCGTTTGGTTGGCAACATCTGTTTGATTTATGAGATTGCCAAGGACACTGAATTGACCTCTGTCACTAAGGTCTGTAGAGAACACAACTCTAGAAAAGCCTAATGTGGTATTAAAGTAAAGAAATAGACCAGCATCAGCTGTAATTGCGTTGTTATCTACAATAGCTTGTGCAGCAGCACCAGCATTAGCAAAACCATCCTGTAGTACTATTAGATTAATGTCACCGGACAATTGACTGCTGATGCCTGTTTGGAAACTAAGATTGTCAATGCCAAGCTTATCGCTACTGAAGAACAGCCGATCTTGCCCAATTTGAAAATCAGTAAGCATATCCGGTAAATTTATTTATATAAAGATGCGAAAATTTTGCCAATGCTTCCCTCAAATTGGTTGCTTTTAGTGATTGGCGGTTTATGTTCTGGTATTCTTGCCGGATTTTTAGGTATTGGCGGCGGTACAATTTTAGTGCCCATTCAGGTAGCTTTAGGATATGTACCAGTCCAAGCTGTCGCTACTAGCAGTTTAGCAATTGTTATTACTGCAATTTCTGGGAGTATTCAAAATTGGCGCATGGGATATCTAAGTTTCAAGCGCGTAATCTTATTAGGACTTCCAGCAATTATCACCGCCCAATTAGGGGTCGAACTTGCCGCACGCATTCCCAGTTATATCCTACTAACAGCATTCGCATTGCTACTTTTGCTCAATATTTATTTGGTAGAATTGCGAAAGCGGCTTGCTAGCAACCAAGTGCAAACCTCGGAAAGTTTTAACCCAACTTTAGCAAGAATATTTACAGGAAGTGCCGCAGGTGTTCTGGCTGGTTTATTTGGTGTTGGGGGTGGAGTCATTATGGTGCCGTTGCAAATTTTGCTACTTGGGGAAACAATTAAAGTGGCAATTCAAACTAGTTTAGGCGTAATTATTATTACAGCTATTTCCGCTACAATCGGACATGCATATAAAGGTAATATTTTGTGGATTGAAGGATTGATTTTAGGGATGGGTGGATTGGTTGGGGCACAAATTAGTACCCGATTTTTACCAAAATTACCCGACCATATTGTGAGTATTGCGTTTAGGTCATTATTGGCAATTTTATCGATATATATATTTTGGCAAGCTTGGCAGGCTTTCAATTAATACGACATTCATTCCCACTTTGAGACTGGGAAAGAGTTAGGCGGGGCTTCTCGCTGAAGCTGACACATGTGGGTAATGCCGTTACAAAAATTCATTATAGTGTCGCTAATCGCTAAAGTTACTTTAAAATTACAATCCAAAATCAAATTCGAGGAACGCAAACAAGCTGATTCAAGTCAAAGTACCTGTGAGGGTAATATCAATGCCCAATCGGATATTTCATAATTAAGAGTGATAAGTAAATCATCTATAATTATTATGCGTAAAATATTTTTTGTGTTTCCCACATTATTACTTGCTTTGAGCAGCAGCATTTTCCACCCTGTAAATGCTCGAACTGCTAATCGAACAGAAATAATCGCCCAAGTAATATCTCAATCCTCTAGTAATGCGCCACAGAAGCTTAGTACCTCGAATTCAAAGCAATTAAAGATTAATCAGCGTTTGTGGAATCAGCAAAAAATCTCCAACTATCGCTATACCCTTAGTCGGGATTGCTTCTGTACACCTGAAGCTAGAGGCCCTGTCGTAATTGAAGTACGTAACGGTAAGACGACTTCCATTACAAATGCATCTACAGGTAAACCAGTCAATCGAGAACTATTCAAAGAATACGATACAGTTCCCAAACTCTTTAAATCGATTAAGAGTGCGATCGCTCGTAAAGAAGCTGAACTGAGTGTGGAATATAATCCAAAAGGCTACCCAAACCAAATTAAAATCGGTAGTCTAGCTGCCGATGCTGGGTCCGTTTTGACAATTCAAAATTTGCGATCGTATTAGGTCAGGTCGATATTTATTTAGATAGATAAATAAAGATTCTACTTGCTGCTTACTCTAAAACGTGATGTGTAGGTAAGACTTTATAGACTCCCTACTAAAAACAAACAAAGATCCTATCTGCTGCTTACCCTAAAACTGTCATTCTGACCGTAGGGAAGAATCCCATGTTAAGAACGTAGTCGAAAAAAGCTTCCATGCGATGCTTTTATGGAGTGCTGAATGCAAATAGGCAAAATCAAAGTTTTCTAAGGTCGAAAAAAGCTTCCATGCGATGCTTTTATGGAGTGGTCTCTTGACTATCGATCTTCAACAAGTATTGAGATGCTTCCTACCGTCAGCATGACAGGTTGGGCAGGTTGAGTAATATAAGTATTGAGATGCTTCCTACCGTCAGCATGACAGGTTGAGCAGGTTGAGTAATATAAGTATTGAGATGCTTCCTACCGTCAGCATGACAGAAAGTACTGGAAACAAGTTGTGTTAGCTTACAGTCAATAAAATATATCGTCATAAACCCTGAATTTCATCAAAAGGAAAGTATTCAATGTATCATCTGCGCTCGTGGATGCTATCCCCTGTAACTTTAATTGCTAGTTTGTCTGGACTTGTACTGTTGACAAATCCATCTTCAGCTAAAATTACAACTAATTTTGTCAATGAATTACTAACAGTAACTCCTCAAACGAGTATTGCACAGAGCAAGGCAAACCCAACTTTAATAGCGCAAGCGAGTTACCTTTCACCTCTTGAAGCACAGGTAATTTCAGAAATGAGCAAAGTTCGGACAAATCCTAAATCTTATATCCCCATTATCGAGAGCTATCGAAAACGTTTCCAGGGAAAGCGCGTTAAAATTAGCAATAATGTTTTTTTAGTAACGCAAGAAGGAACTCGACCAGTTGATGAAGCGATCGCATTCCTCAAGTTGCAGCGTCCGGTGGGTGGGTTGACTGCATCGAAGGGTATGTCGAAAGGCGCAAAAGACCATGTTAAAGACCAAGGACCCAAAGGTGTAACAGGTCATAATGGTAGCGATGGTAGCAGTCCCTTTACTCGTATTGACCGTTATGGAAGATGGCAAACTACTGCAGGGGAAAATATTAGCTATGGCCCTGCAACAGCGCAAGATATTGTTATGCAGTTAATTATTGATGATGGTGTACCCGACCGAGGTCATCGCACAAATATTTTTAACCCTAAATTTAAAGTTGCTGGAGTCGCTTTCGGAAATCACAGTAAATATCGGAAGATGTGCGTAATTAACTATGCTGGTGGTTTTAAAGATAAATAATATACACGCACGCAAGTTTGTGTTAATTCGTTGCGGTAGCTCTCAAACTAAATTATCATACCCATTTTTTTACTTGGATATCGTCCACTGACATTCCCAACTAGAAGAACTACCCGTGCTATTAGTTCACGCGATCGCTCTATTTCGGCATGTAGTGCGAGCATCTTGCT
>JANNFJ010000828.1:0-4099 GCA_031379725.1 Calothrix sp. OTE_75_metabat_31 | reverse complement strand
CCCATCTATCTAAGATAGACAAGTTATACTAAAATTAGGCGCGATTCGCCTCTGCCGAGGGTTTTAAGTTTTACAACCACCAGCTATTTAGGGACAAGGGGATTAAAAGCGAAAAGCATCGAATAACGAAGTGGCAGCATGACGAAATTGCCTTTTAAAGAACGCTATATATATAAGGCTGTGCCTTCTAAAGGCAGCTTTGGGGGGATTCCCCGACGTATTCTTTAATATGGTATGCATCAAGAGCTAACAGTACCAATATTCGTGAAATCCCCTTTCCTAAATGCCGCTTTAAAGTAACTCGCTCAATTTTGCATCGCTTTGAAGCGTTTTAATCACCTGTTTGATTTCCTGGGTGCGGTCTTTTTTGACAATCAGGGTGACATTGCGATCGCGCACAATTACAATATCTTCTAACCCGATGGTAACAATTACTTCATCAGGGCTGCTGGCGTAGACTATCGCACCCTTAGTATCTAAACCTACATGGGTTGCAAGTTCTACATTAGGTGAATCTTCTTTCTTAAGTAGCCTTTCAATCGCATTCCAATCGCCTAAATCGTCCCAACCAAACTCGACGGGTAATACATATGCCAAACTGGTCTTTTCCATCAAAGCATAGTCTATACTCTTTTTAGGCAATTCGGGATAGATATCAGGGCCATTTTTTTCTAAAGGTTCTATAATTTCGGGAGCATGGGTACGGAGTTCTTTAAGAACAACGCCAGCCCGGAAAAAGAACATACCGCTATTCCAGCTAAACCGACCCGTAGATAAAAAAGTTTCAGCCGTTTCGCGGTTGGGCTTTTCAGTAAAGCGGTTGACGTGATAAGCGCTCAAGTCGTTAAAGATACCAGTCTTCTCGCCTTGTTCGATATAGCCGTAGCCGGTTGAAGGAAAGGTAGGTTTGATCCCCAGTGTCACAATTGCATCTGTAGTTGCTGCCAGTTGGGAGGCTGCTGATAAAGTCCTTGCAAATGCGTCTTGGTCGGCAATCCAATGGTCTGCTGGGAAAAAGCCGATAATGGCATCGTCTCCGTAACGCTTTTGAATTTCTAAACTAGTCCAGGCAACTGCTGCTGCTGTATCTCTTCCCTGTAATTCGATGAGTAAATTGTTTGATGGTAGTTCGGGCAATTGGTCTTGGACTCCTTGCGCTATCAAGCTAGAAGTAATTACCCACAAGTTGTCCCAACCGACCCCTAACGATAGCAGTCGGTCTGCGGTTGCTTGTAGGAGGCTTCTATCCGTACCATCGAGACATAAAAATTGCTTCGGTCGGTTGAGGCGACTAAGGGGCCAAAAACGCTCTCCTTTACCACCAGCAAGGATTACAGGAATTAATACATTACTCATCATGTTGCCCTATTAAAAATAAATAGATACTACATAGTGTACTGTGAGGTTTTCCACTGGCAAGTTTTGCTGGTTGAACTAACATTACCTATAGGGAGTAGCTTTCCTAGGGGTTGCCCCTGTTATAGCAACGTTGGTTGAGTGGGGAGATAGTTGTGGTCAAACAAGTAGAACGAAAAGACAAAACGGGAAAACCCCAAAATACTGATTTGAACAATCAATCAGCACCTGAAGCTTCGCAAGGATCGACGGGAGAAGCAGCAATGAGATACCAAGCAGATGGTTCCCATTCTTCTAGAACGGCTGGTTCAATCCCCAGTCAGCTTTATAATCGGCTCGGTTTAAAAATGCCGCGCTGGTTATTTTGGATACTTTCAATTTCGGTAGGAATGGTTTTATCGGGATTGTTTGTATCGACCCTAGCGCTGTGGACTCCCCTATGGAGTACCATCAATCGAACCGATGAGGAGTTGCAATGGTCGGGTAAGGATACCGAAAAAACGCCGTTACCGGGGGATTTGTGGAGCGATATCTCGCAGTACAAGCTTACCCGTCCCATGAATATTTTGGTGATGGGAATTGAACCCGTACCCAATAGCGTTGATGGTTCTCCAGAAAGTTTTTCGGGGAAAAGCGACACAATGCTGCTAATTCGACTTAATCCCGAAGAAAAAACGATGCGGGTATTATCGATTCCCAAAGACACAATGATTGCAATTCCTGAAAAGGGATTGACTAAAGTCTCGGATGCTAATTCTCAAAGTGGTCCGGTTTTGGCAAATCGGGTAGTTAGCCGCAGTTTGAGTAATGCTCCCATTGACCGCTATGTTCGCATCTCTACTAGTGGGTTACGGCAATTAGTGGATCAGTTGGGTGGGGTTGAGGTGTTTGTTCCCATACCGATGAATAGTAATGATAGTTCGCAACATTCATCGATTAATTTAGTTGAAGGTTGGCAAAATCTCAATGGGGAACAAGCAGAGAAATTTGTGCGTTTCCGCGAACCTAAGAAGCCTGATTTAGAACGCGTTCAGCGTCAGCAATCGCTGTTGATTGCTTTACGCGAGAGGCTTTCGAGTCCTACGGTTGTTCCCAGGTTGCCCCAATTGATTCGCGTCATGCGAAAATATTTCGACACTAACTTGAAATTGGAAGAAATGATGGCTTTGGTCAACTACGCTTCTAATATCGAGCGCGACAATTACCAAATGACGATTTTGCCAGGTATTTTTAGCCGTCTGAGTGCCGACCCCGATAGCTACTGGCTCGATTTGACCGGACAAGTTAAATTACTCAATGATTATGCTGGGGTAGGCATAGCAGGTATGGAGCCTGTTGTCAAGTCTTTGCCCAGTTTAAAAGTTGCTATTCAAAATGCCTCTACTCAGCCAGGTTTAACCGAAAAAGTTATTAATTCTCTTAAACAGAAAGGTTTTGCTAAAGCTTATGCAGTTTCCGACTGGTCTGACCCCCAGCGCGAAACCCAAATTATTGTGCAAAAGGGTAATCGTCAGTTAGGAGAAGAAATGCAAAAAACTCTTGGTTTCGGTCAAATTGAAGTGGCAGCAACGGGTGATATTGAATCGGATATTACGATTCGTGTCGGGAAGGATTGGAAATAAGTTAATTGTTAATAGGAGCGATAATTCTTGGTGTCCAGAACCCTGACTTCTTTAAGGATGCCACTGGCGAATGGGGGGTTAGACCCCTCCGTTGCGCCGAATATGCTGTAGGGGCAGTTAGGTATCGTGCCCCTACAATACCGTCAGATAACCAAAAAAATTTATGAAGGGTTAGACCCCCCGCCGCCGTGTCGAATATGCCGTAGGGGTACGATATATAGTGCCCTTACAATACCAGCATGACTTCTATTATATCATCTGGGACAGGTTCACCCTGGTCTTGGAGAACTTCAATATGTAGACTAAACGCTTGTGGACTGGAAGTAGCCGACTACCCAGTATGAAGCAAGAAATAGACACTCGATTTAACGAATCTTGGGAGTAGTTAGGTTTAGATAAGTTCTATGGAACAGCGATCGCTTCTTCTATATTAGCTAGAGCTTCTGAGCGTGTTTTTCCCTGACTGATACAACCGGGTAAACTTAATTAAATGCTAACATTTTGCTACGTGCGGGTTAATTACCAATTTATGAAAAACTTTTTACGTCAAATTTTGGGTTGGATTGCCATTTTAGCGCTTGCTGTTTTGTGGATAATGCTCGATGCTAGTCCAGCTTTAGCTCAACTCAACACGATTAATTACAATAATGCCACTTTGAACGACCGCGATTTTTCTAACACTAGTTTAGTTGGTGTAAATTTTGTCGCAGCGGAAATGCGAGGCGCTAATTTTAAAGGTGCAAATTTAACCAACGCTATGCTGACCAAAGGTGTGATGCTTAAAGCTAATCTAGAGGGCGCAAACCTGACTGGAGCATTAGTTGACCGCGTGACATTAGATGAAGCGAACCTCAAAAATGCAATTTTTACCGATGCGACTTTGACACGCAGCCGCTTATTTGATGCGGATATCACTGGTGCTGATTTTAGCAACGCCTTAATTGACCGATATCAAGTCGCTTTAATGTGCAAAACCGCCGCCGGAACCAACCCAGTTACAGGTGTCGAAACACGCGAGAGCTTAGGATGTCGTTAATTCTTCTTAAAAGTTGCTAAATTAAATACTACTTGGGTAATTCAGGTTTCGCTGAACCTACGCGGTAATATCTAATACTTCTGGC
>JANNFJ010001379.1:0-2028 GCA_031379725.1 Calothrix sp. OTE_75_metabat_31 | reverse complement strand
AAAACTTTGGCTATCGTATATCCAACAACATTCGGTTCCATCCTCGGTCATAACAATAATTAAGTTATGACCATTATAGGCTTTTGCTTCTTTGAGTTGTTTTACCTGTTCTACAACAATCGGAAACGTGTTATTTCTTTGGATATTCAAACCTTTCTGCAAGATAGGATACCTTACCACCATATCGCGCGCGAAGGTTTTATGTTGTTTGGTAATTTCTACTTGTTCTCGCACGCTGTCAAAGCAATTTGCAAAACTTTGACCAATAGCTATGTTGATACGGCAAGGGACATAAGTAGCAAAAAGTTCTAATTCTCCTACTTCGCTTTGCAAATCTGAATAGCTAAACCCAACATCAAAAGATAATTCTCCTGTAATTCGAGACAAATAAGCCATCAAAGCTACTAAAAGAAAATCTCCAGCATTTAATTTGCTTTGTTCTTTTAAAAAATTAGTAACACCAGATGGAACCGACATGTTTAAACTTAGATGTTGCCGCTTGATTATATCTGTAGCATTTTGATTTCCCTGTGGTAACGAAACTAAATTTAATGTATTTAGTCTTTCTAGCCAAAAAGTTTCATGCTTGCTAATTAAAGCTTCTAATTTACCAATATCATTTCTAATATTTGAGTTAGGTTCAGAAAATTTATATCCTTCATATAATCCACAATTTTTCACTAAGTCAGAAATTAATATTGGTTGACCATCTAGAGTCTTTAACCCAGATAGTACAACCTCATTACTTAGTGTAGAGACTTGAATACCGCTGAAACTAATTTTTGTTACTGTACCGCTAGGCATCTCAGAGATACTATCGATAACCTCCAGATTAGAAACTATAAAAAATTTATTACTTATGTAAAATTTAAGAAGTCCAACTGGGTTCGGAAACATATTAAAGTCCAAACCCCGAATTAATGCTTTTAAATTATAGGCACAACACTCCCAGGATATTATGCATCCCGGAGTTGGCTTTTGATAACTAAAAAAATAACTTTTCGAGTGCAAATTTTGAGAAGTAAATAATAGTTGATTATTACCTAGCTCATCAACTAATTCACCAAAAGATTGAATCACAGCTGAGAAACATTTGGTATTCAGAGTAAAAGCGGTTTCCGAATCAAAAATCTCTATAGGATATTGCTTTAATATATCACCTCTATCAACCAAACTAGTCATTGCGTGCCAAGTTATTCCATGAATTTTCTCTCGGTTAATAATTGCCCAAGATGTAGCGTTTCTACCACCATACTTAGGTAGTAAAGAATCATGACAGTTAATTGCCATTTTTTGCGGTAATTGAAGAATCTGCTCAGGTAAAATGTGGAGATTGTATATGCTAAATAGATAATCAAATTGGCAATCAGACAAAAAATGTACTAGGTTTTCGTCAAAGGGAATGCAGGGGATATTTTTTCTTTTAGCAAATTCGCTAACTGCTTTACCGTTATTAATAATTCCTAAAATGTTATGATTGCGTTCAAGGAGAATTTCTGACGCTGTAATCACTAAAGCTTCGTGACCAATTAGAAAAGAACTAAATTGTTTAGGCATTCGACCAACATCATAATTTATTTGGGTTTGATTCCACTCCATTAACAACTGATGTTGTTCGGCTGAAGTTAATAGCGGTAATTCTGAAATAGCTTGATATGGGTTAGTAATTACACCATTGAGTAAAATATGAAAATGCTCGACAATTCGAGAAATTGTTGCACCATCAAACAAATCGGTATTGTATTCTAATCTACCCGTAATTCCTTCTGATGTTTCTTGAAGTTCGAGAGTAAGGTCGAGCTTTGCGGTTGCTGTATGAATCGGTAAGGTTGTCAAAGTTAATTCGTGTACACTTAATGCTGCTTTTGGAGCATTATGCAAAACAAACATGACTTGAAAAGGTAATTGACTTGTATATTTTTCGACTTGCAGTTGTTGAATGATTTTGTCAAAAGGTAAGTGTTGATGAGCATAAGCATCCAAAGCTGTCTTTTTGACTCTTTGCAGTAACTCTTTAAAAGAAGGATT
>JANNFJ010001374.1:0-4938 GCA_031379725.1 Calothrix sp. OTE_75_metabat_31 | reverse complement strand
TTTGTACCTAATATAACGATAGGCCCTTTGATTGTAGAGGCGATTCGTCCCGTTACAAAGAAACCGCTTGATGTCCATTTGATGATTGTGGAACCAGAGAAATATGTAGAAGACTTTGCAAAGGCTGGTGCTGACCATATTTATGTTCATTGCGAACACAATGCGTCTCCCCATTTGCATCGCACATTAGGACAAATCAAAGAACTTGGTAAAAAAGCTGGTGTTGTATTGAATCCCGGTAGTCCGCTAGAACTAATCGAATATGTTTTAGATTTGTGTGATTTGGTATTAATTATGAGCGTTAAACCCGGTTTTGGCGGTCAAAGCTTTATCCCTGGTGTTGTGCCCAAAATTCGTAAGTTGCGCCAAATGTGCGACGAACGCGGTTTAGACCCCTGGATTGAAGTGGATGGGGGATTGAAGGCTAACAATACTTGGCAGGTTTTGGAAGCTGGTGCAAATGCGATTGTAGCGGGTTCGGCTGTTTATAATGCTCCTGATTATAAGACTGCAATTGAGGCAATTCGCAATAGTAAGCGTCCTGTACCAGAGATGGCTAAAGTATAATTTTATATGTAAGGGCGGGATGCTGTCCTACAAAAACGGATGAAATACAAAAATGCGATCGCAGTAACGATGAATTATGCGATCGCATTTTATTTAAGGTTGGATTAGATAGAATATCCCAAGATAATTGCTAAAAAGCTATTAGGTATGGTTTTTTTGTGTAGATAATATTTAAATATATGTAAAATTACTGGTGCAAACATTTATTTTATGTATGATTTTAGATAAAACTTATCGATTGAATTTAAGCTATATTAGTTCCCAACCAGGTGAGGTAAATGTGTAGGGGCGCAAGGCATTGCGCCTTTGTCTTGGTGTAAAATGGCTGTACCTCAGAAAGGTTGAGAAACGCTATAAATCAATGAAGTCAGGATTGTTGCTATATTTACAAAAGGCTATAGTCATCAAGTTTTTGAAGGAGTCGAACTCTGAAAGACCTAGAAACAAAAGGGGTTGAAAAACTGATTGCTCCTGTAGCCGCACTGCTTGGATTTGTTTGTTTAGTGCAGTGGTTGCTGTATGGGAGCTTGCGATCGCATCCCGACCCAGTTTTTAATGTTACACAGCCACCCTTGATGATGAAAGGTGGTGACCCCTACGTTCGTGCCTTGATGCGAACTATCTCGGCCAGTGAAGCTAATACTAGCCGTCCTTATTCGGTTTTGTACGGAGGACAGCAGGTAAATAATCTTAGCCGTCATCCGGAAATTTGCGTAACTATTGTCAATGGTCCCAATAAAGGTAATTGTTCCACTGCTGCTGGTCGATACCAAATTATTAATACTACTTGGTATCGGATTGTTCCTAAGTATCACCCCCATCCAATGCCGATGATGTTTTGGTCTCCCTATAGTTTTGATGCGGAGTCTCAAGATGCTGTAGTTCACGGTTGGTTAAGTGACCCCCAGGCTTGGGGTATCAATATACCGCAGCAACTCCGTCAAGGAAAATTAAATGATGTTTTGCGAAAACTTTCTCCAACTTGGACAAGTTTGGGGTATGGTATTGAAACTAATTCGATGACTCGTTATTTGCCGAAGGTTTATCAGAAAGTATTGCAGGAAGAATTAAAGGTAAAGGATAAAAAATCAAAGAAATAGCAAGTAGTTATAGCAATTCCCAACCAAGTGAGGTACGTATGTAGGGGCGCAAGGCATTGCGCCCTCATCTTGGTGTAAAATGCCCATCCCCTGATTAAAAGATTTTTGGTTATTCTACGACGTTTGTAGGGGCAGGATATATCCCAATACTGCTCGGTTAAGCTTAGATCCCCCCAACCCCCTTAAAAAGGGGGGCTAAAAGCGTTATAAAGTCCCCCTTAAAAAGGGGGATTTAGGGGGATAGATTCTAGCAAAAAACCTTAACCGAGCAGTATTGGGATATATCGTGCCCCTACGCGATATTCGTCATACCTAAAAATCTAACCCGAATGAATTTTCACTAAACAAAATAATTATAAATATTTTCTATAAATGCTTGTGGATTTTCAAAATGGGTATTGTGTGCGGCATGAGGAATAATTTTGAGCAGGCAGTATTTACAGATACCAGCCATTTTAATATTTATATCAATAAATTTGTTGTCTAATTCACCAACAACTAAAAGTATAGGTTGCTGATTTTGTTTCATTTGTTCCCATAATGACGGTTGGTTTCCTGCCCCCATCCAACGTAAAGATTTTGCTAATTCGTTTGGAGAATTTTGCAATCGGTTAACAATGAGTTGTTCAAACTGGGGATGATTTTTGGTATTGCCAAAAATTGCTTGACTGTACCATGTCGATAGAAAGGTAGTAAAATCTTTGTTTCTATTTTGAGATATTCTTGCTAGTTTTTGGGCAATTTGATTATCGCTTTTTACTCGTTCTAATCTTTGTTGTTCGCTTGCCAAACCTGGAGAAGCTGACTCTAAGAGAATTTTAGGAAATCGTTCAGGAAAATGTAATGTTAAGTATAAAGCTAATCTACCACCCATTGAATAACCAACTAAAAAACATTGAGCAATATTTAACTCGTCGAGTAAATTGATTATGCCTTGAGCAGTATTAGGAATTGTGTAATATTCTTCGCTGTCCAAAACTTTAGTTTTTCCATGTCCGGGTAAGTCAACTGTTAAACAACAAAATTTTTGAGAAAGCAATAATATAGTCGCATCAAATTCATGGCAATTTCCCATAAAGCCATGTAAAAAAAGAATCAGTGGTTGATTGCTATTACCACTAAAACGGTAATGAAATTTATATATTGATGACATAAAATCTTGTAGGTTAGGTATCTTGCTTGACATTAGATAATAGCCAAGGACAGGCAAGATACCTATACTGCACAATAATTATTTTTGGGAAATATTTAAGGCAAAAATCGGTCTAAAGCTGCTTTCAAATGTTCGAGTTCTATTTCAATATTTCCTTCTTTTGAAGCTCTAACAATACATTCGCTTAAATGCTCATCAAGAACAATCCTGGCAACTCGATCCAATGCACCCCGTACCGCAGCAATCTGCAATAGAACGTCCGAACAATCAGTATTTTGCTGCACCATTGTTTTTATACCGCGAACGTGACCTTCAATGCGTGACAATCGATTGACAATGCGTCGTAAAGACTCTTCATTATGGAGATGAGGATGAACAGTACCATCTTTGTGGGTATGTTCTACACAATCGTCTTCTGCACTATCGTGAAGTTTTTTATCTTCGGGTTGCGACCCAGGTAAGGATTTTTTACTCAATCGGTTATTCATAGAGACTTAGGAATGGGGAGTGGGAGTGAAGAGTAGGGGGGAAGTGAAAGGAGAAAGACGGGATTAAAAATGTTTTTTCCTATCCCCTATCTTAAATAGCAGGGCTGTTTCATTTTCGGAGAAGATAAGTTTAGCGCACGGTATTGCAAGGGCGGGGTCACCCCGCCCCTACGACTAACCCAAATTCAAACGAAAAATTAAGATTTACAGATTTATCTGTAAAGAATGAAACAGCCCTGCCGTCTTAAATAGTTCTCTGCGTACTCCCTAATCCCTACTCTCTTTCTTAAATATCTTCCGGGTTTTTGAAGAAAGCTGTAAAAATAATTGTAGAGTCTAAAGTCAAGCTTCAGTAACAATATGCGATTTTCTCAACTACGTCGGTCAATTAAACAACTAAGTACACATATATTCGCCATCGTTTTGGGAGCTGTTCTAACAGTTGGTACTTTGAGCGTATCACCCTCCTGGGCTGGGACTGCATCTAGTGCGGTAGTAAATCCAGATTCAACGCAATTAACTGCCCAACGACAATTGCCCGCAGTAGCAGCTGTAGCTAGTAGCAGCTTTGTTACCGCAGCGGTAAATCGTGTAGGTTCGGCTGTAGTACGTATTGATACCGAACGCACGATTTTACGGCGGTCTCCTGACCCATTTTCTGATGACCCGTTTTTCAGACGCTTTTTCGGTGAAAATATGCCGCAGCAATCACCCTCTCAGCAACAACGGGGTCTTGGTTCTGGTTTTATTATTGACAAAAGCGGACTTATTTTGACAAATGCCCATGTGGTCAATAAAGCTGATAAGGTGACGGTTCGTCTCAAAGATGGACGTTCGTTTGAAGGTAAGGTTCAAGGGTTTGATGAAGTTACGGATTTAGCCGTAGTCAAAATTAATGCAGGTAGCGATTTACCTGTAGCAGCGTTGGGTTCATCGGCAAATGTCCAGGTGGGTGATTGGGCGATCGCAGTGGGAAATCCTTTAGGATTGGATAATACTGTCACTTTGGGTATTGTTAGTACCTTACGCCGTACTAGTCGAGATGTTGGCATCGGTAATAAACGATTAGAGTTTATTCAAACCGATGCTGCTATTAACCCCGGTAATTCCGGCGGACCTTTATTAAATGGAGTTGGTGAAGTTATCGGTATAAATACTGCTATTCGTGGTGATGCAATGGGGATTGGATTTGCGATTCCTATAGATAAAGCCAAAGCGATCGCAATGCAACTTGAACGCGGGCAAACGGTTGATCATCCTTTCATCGGGATTGGCATGGAGGACTTAACCCCAGAACTCGCTAAACAAATTAACTCGAATCCGAATTCACCTGTCCGGGTTCCTGAAATCATTGGGGTGCTGGTAGCGCGAGTTGTACCCGATTCCCCTGCTGCTTCTGCTGGTTTGCGTCTGGGTGATGCAATTGTGCAAATCGATGGACAGCGCGTTAATACCAGTGAGGAATTGCTCAATATTGTTGAGGCTAGCCGCATTGGTCAAGTGTTACAGTTTAAAATCCAACGCGGCGGACAAACACAGCAGGTATCGATTCGTACAGTTCAACTACAGGATTCGTAAATATCAAATTTAACCAGTCGTGAGGACTAGATCCCCGACTTCTTCAAGGATA
>JANNFJ010001328.1:0-6188 GCA_031379725.1 Calothrix sp. OTE_75_metabat_31 | reverse complement strand
GAACTTGTACAACATGGTTTAAACGGTTGGCTTGTTACTGCTAACGATACTAAAGCTTGGACAGAAGCGCTGACAAAATTAGCTTGCGATCGCAATCTACTTAACCGATTACGTCAAGGAATTAATCCTGTCCGCACAATTAATGCACAAGCAGCCGATATAGTACATATTTATCAAAACCTTCACTAACGCACGCAAGAAGCTTCTTGACTAGGGACAAGGGTAAATAGTTAATTGATTTTCCCAACTTTTCCCCTCTTCCCGCAAACAAGTAATAACTCTCAAACAGTTCTACTTATCACAGCAGGGCTATTTGATTATCTATGAAAAAACCACAAGTCTAAAATTTTGATTTGAATATGAGACACTCGTAGGGGCGGGGTCTCCCCGCCCTGACAATACCGTAGGCTAAACGAATTATCTCGTAACAATCAACCAGTCCCGCCTCATCACAAGCAGACTTTCCACCACCCAAAATATTTTCTGGCTAACTGATATGTTTTAGATATTGAGTGGGTAGTATAAGTCTACTCCCGTAACAGCTTCTTCGTAAACTTTCCTTGCACGCACAGTCTTTTTACAAAGTTAATGTGAACCTATGGCGTTATTATTCTCTGTCGGATATAAATTAATTAATCTGGATAAATTCTTCATCACCCGGAAGAATTTTACAAAAAAAGTAAAAATGATATAACTGAAAATAAGTCAATTTTTAAAGTTGCTATTTGCCTAAAAGGTAGTAGCAATAAATAATTTATTTAGGAACGCACTTGTAAATCCTGCAATTTCTATTGCCAGGTATTCTTAACATCGTAATTTTTTTGAAACTTCTTAAAACTGCATTAAATCACTTGACAGGGAAGGGGCTATGTCTCGAAATCGCAAATTAGTCAAGGTCATCCGGAAAATCTACCAAAACCTTTATTCTTTTTACACTACATTAAGAAAAAAACTTTTTTGGCTGCTACGTACTTTTTTAGTTACTAAAAATAGACACAGACATAAAACTACTAACGCTGGTTTCGTATTGCCAACTGTGGCGATGGTTTCGTTGGTAGTAGTACTGTTGACAGTTGCACTTTTATTTCGCTCATTTGAGCGCTCTAAAAGTGCTAGTAATGTGCGGGTAAATGAGGCTGTTCTTAAAGCAGCAACCCCGGCAGTCGATAGAGCAAGAGCTAAGATAAATAAACTTTTCCAAGATTCTCAATTACCACGAGCTACACCAAATGATAAAGCTTTAGAAGATGCTTTAACAGGTAAATATCAAGATTCAGCAGGTAGAAACAGAGAGAAAACTGATGCTTATACTTTTGGTGATGAAACTCCATTAATCTTGTCTAGTGGCAATCAAGAATTACGCTCGGCATGGAGATATCCTGTTGATACAGATAATAATGGAAAATTTGATAGCTATACTGTCTACGGTATTTACTTTAAAAACCCTCCTGTCGCCGACGGTAAATATACAAAGGCTAGAAGCTCGTTAGAAGCAAGAACTCCACCGATGGTTGCTGGTAAACTGAGTGGAGGTTGCGAAGATATTGTTGGTACTAGTGCTACCTTGGTTGGTGCTACTGGTTGGAGTAATATCAATGGGAAATTGAAAAAAAGCTTTTACGTGTATGCTGCAACTGTTCCGATTACAGATAAAAATGTAACAGGTAACTTTGAAGCTTACAAAGGTGGCAATAAAGGCTTTTCTGCAATCGAATATCAACAAGACCGCGTGCAACTTCCTTTGGTTAACAACGCTGTAGTTTACGAGGATGATATTGCACTAGCACCTGGTACTAACTTCAACCTTAACGGACGGATTGTTACCAATAGTAACTTTATTACTGGTGGGGTAGGTCAGGCAAACGTTAATTTGTACCAAGTTAGTAGTCCAAATTCATGTTTTTATGAAGATGACAACGCCAAAATAATTGTCGGTGGCAATATTGGTGGTGGTGGTTTCACTGATGGTTCTGACCTAAGCAATGCAACCGGAGTCCACTTATTCGATGGTAAAAAAGTAACTCCAAAGGTAGGCGCAAATATTAGAGATAACAAATCGGTTGATGCTGTACCAAGAGATATAGCCTATAACAGCCTTGCTTACGAAGACCGTATTACGGCATTAGTTGATGCTCAAGCAGTAAACTCGGCAGCAAGCGACCCATTAGAAGTCAAAGATGCAATTGAGAGAGAGAAAAAGAAACCTGGTAAATCAGGAACAACCGAAGAAATTCGTATTGAGCAATTAGACCGTTATTTTAGAAGACGCACTCGTCGCGTACCCTACGCAGAAGTTGCTTTCAATGGTAATGCGAAAGTTGGAGTCACAAATCCATTACAAGGAAATGGCGACTCCTTGCGCCCTGTTGATGCTTGGATGTATCCTGTAAATCCCGATGACGGTAAGACAGAAACTGGTTTTGCAAAGCTGAAATTAAAGACAAATAATGATAAGCTTTTGCCTACTGCCACCGAACCCCTTAAGCTGCAAAGAGAACTTGAAGGAAAAGAGCAGTCAGTTGGGGATAGAGTCTTAGTTGGTAATAACTTACCTGAAGTTTGGTGGGACAAAGACCAAGAAAAATTTGTTAGCGTAAACCCTCAAGATACTCAAGAAATAAAGGGTATTAAATGGGACAATGGCGATGGAACTCGTACTCGTCGTACTAGAATTGAGCAATTAGCCGATTTAGGTGCCACAGACCGAGGTGAAGGTTGGGAATTAGATGCAGCGAAAGTGCCTGAAAGCCTTCAAGACCCTGTTGGTGGTTTGCGAGTTATCACTGGGGCTGGAATTTATTTACCAAGTTCATTAAGAATAAATAGTAGTGCAGGTGATTTTAATAGCTCAAAAGCTCTATTAAAGGCAGCCAATCCAGCGCTTGAAGATAGAATCTGGTCGGACATGATGCCAGTGCCTTCTGCTACAGCAAGCAATGCTACTGCTGCTGATACGAAGTATTCTTATGTTCAGTTTACCCAGAATGCAGCACCCAACCCTGCTATAGAAAACAACACGCCCTACTTACGAATGCGGGCAACGGCAGTTTATCATTATAGACAATCAGGTTATAATCCAACAAATCCCAAACCAATAGCTTGTGTAAGTAGCTACTATGATCCAACTAACAGCACCACAGCTAAAAATCGGGCAGGATTACCAGATGTTAGTTTAAGAAACAGAAATTTAAATACTCCTATTATTACTTTACAAGGACTATCTAATGTTGGCGCAAGCCCTGGTAATTCTAATAATGGTGTTGTGTACGGGGCCCCTACAAAAAGCGCAACCGATTTTCAAGCAATCTTAAACTACCAGAAAGAACTCAAATATGCTAACGGACGCTGGGTAAATGAACCGCTTAAAAAAGCTCTAGATAAACCTGTTGCAGACCGAAAGCTAGCAGATTTATCAGCTATTGATGCAGCAATCTGTTCCCTACAAATTTTAGACGGTAGCTTAACACCCACTAATGGTAGTACAATTCCTCATGGTGCGATTATGGAAACTACTTTCCTAGACGGAAGGCAAGTCAAAGCTATCCATGCAGACGCTACAGGAAGAGGTGTAGAAACATTTACAAACAGGGATGGGGGAGCATTCGTACCTAATACAGCAGATTACAACCTCGCTACTGACCAGCGTCAACCTCTAGAAATTCGCACAACAGTATTAGATGTTGATTTGTTACGTCGGACACCCATTGGTTCCGAGTTTCTAATTCCAAACAGCGGTGTTATCTATGCAACCCGCGATGATGCCCTTCTAGACTTAAGCGCAGAACTTCCAGCAGCAGGTTCTACTGCCCAGAAAGAAGCAACTCAGAAGCGGCGAAGTAAAGTAGACTTTAAACTCGATCCCACTCGCCGACCCAACGCGATTATGCTTGTGAATGGGGAAAGAGTCTGGCGGCAAAAAACTTACAAAGACGAAGAAAAGGGCTTTATCCTTGCTTCTAACTTGCCAGTATATATTAAGGGTGATTTTAATCTTCATACCCAGGAAGAGTTTACAACAGTACTTGACAAAGAAACATTAAGCAATTTCTATAGTCGCTCTGCCGCAAACCTCAATCCTAACTTTGCATGTCGTCCAGGTGACCCAAGGCTCACCAAATGTACCACTGGTGATGAATGGCGACCATCAAGCGTACTGTCGGATGCGATCAACTTACTATCTGCCAACTTTAGAGAGGGATACCGCAATGAAGGTGATTTCGACCTCAATAATAATTTAGGAGACAGTACATCGATTGAGGCATCCAAAAGAAATGGCTTTTCCAACAACGCTTATGTTCCAAATGCTGACTGGTACAACACAACTAATACTTACCCCAAAGATTTAATTACTGCAAGTAACCCAGAATTTAAGTCATCTATTCAAGGTGAAACATTTCAAGGTAGTTCTTACATCAATAATTTTGTCACACCAGTTCAAAGACGAGCAGGGCAGAATCAGTTCAGCGAATATTTAATGGAAGTTTGCCCGAAACTACCTGTTTCAGCTTGCACGAATGATGATTGGAAAATTGACCTCGACCCTAGTCTACCAGACAAAAAATTTAATTCATGGAATTTCAAAGGTTTGACTGACGGTATTTTGGACACGTCATTATCATTAAGTGACAGAAAAATTGGTGTAACAACAGCTGAACCAGCGCCAGGTAAATATCGAGAGTATCCTAGTCGAGTTGCTTTTAAGCGTAATAGTGACGGCACACTGTTTTTTGAGCGTAAGAGCGACGGCACACTGTTTCTTGATAGTAATAATCGCCCACGCCCAATTCCCTTGGGAATAGATAGGTCTTCCAATAAAGTGAAAGAATACCTATATGGTGCTGGTAATTTCCCTGGCAAAGCACCGAAAAATGCCCTTTGGTTTAAGACAACTAGAGATGCAGCTAATCCAAGTAATGATGATAATAATTCAGAAGACCCTACAAATGCTTATCTCTTACTGGACTCAAGGTATCCCTTACCCTCAGCCTTAGCTGGAGAGCCAAAAATAACAGACAACCCAGTATTAGTACCAGTACTACAAATTAACAGACCCTTTGGTACTCCTGATGCTACAAGTGTAGATAGAGTTGGTCCACCAAATAGTCAAACAGGTCAGTGGTTACAACGAGCAGTAATAACTAAATTTAACCTTGCAGCAGCAGGTGGAGATACTCCCGCTCGTTCTGATTCTACAGGTCCTTTCAATGAAGATAACGGTGGTTTACACAACTTTGTACGCTTTTTGGAAAATTGGAACCCCGCAGGTCAAACAGGTGATGCGATCGCAGCGGAGATTCTGGGTTCATTTATCCAGACTGGGCGAAGTGCTTATGCTACCGGACCATTCCGAGCCTTGTTAAACGATCAGTATCAAATTGTAGGTAACCAAAGTCGGGCACCCTTCTACATCGCTCCTAAACGTTTGTGGGGCTATGATGTTGGGTTGCTATCTCAGTCACCAGACTTATTCGCTCAAAAATTGGTAAGAATTCCTGATGACTTACCCGACGAGTTTTTCCGAGAAGTTAGTCGAGATGATCAGTGGGTGAAGACATTACTCTGTGCAGCGAAAGCGTCTGGAGGTAATGCAATTGATCCAAATCAACGTCCTCAAGATTGTGAATAATAGTTAGACATTTGGTAGTTGGGAAACAACAATGATTAAGCGCAAACGGCTAATAATTAAACCCTCATCTAATGAGTCTGGTTTCACAATCATTGAATCTTTGATGGCAATGATTGTGGTTGCAATTTTGATGACAGCTATAGCACCAGTAATTGTTTTATCAACAGCAACTCGGCTTCAATCAAAACGTATTGACCAAGCCACTCAGGCTTCTAGAGCTTTCATCGACTCAGTGAAAACAGGAACAATTGACCCTGAAAAAATTGCGGAGAAAATCGAGCTAGAAGCAGCCACTAAAGATAATCCTAGAACCGATCTACAAGAGAATTTAACTAGCTTGATAAAAATGCCACCCCCAACTGACAAAAAAAACTTATTCTGCATTGATAAAAATGGAAAATTTACACTTCCAGGTGGTGATTGTGGGGAAACCAAAAACAATGGTTTTTTTATTCAGGCTCTAAAAATTACAGTTGAAGGCAGTAAACCTAATGATGGCTTTCGTTTAGCAATTAGAGTCTATCGTAAAGATGCTTTTGATTCTCCTGGTGACTTGCTTGCC
>JANNFJ010001320.1:0-4458 GCA_031379725.1 Calothrix sp. OTE_75_metabat_31 | reverse complement strand
CACTCGCAGCTGTGTCTGCTGCAGGAGAGGTTGCACTGTGGCAAAATGGTGAACTAGAAATTTTGCAATCTGCTACCGATAAATCAGTCGATTGTGTGGCATTTTCCCATGATGGGCAATATTTAGCAGTGGGGGGACAGGATGGAAAGGTTAAAGTTTGGCATGATAACGAATTAGTGGCAACTTTGGAAAATGCCCCTGCTTGGGTAGATAAACTCGTTTGGAATCCGACTAAAAACCAGTTAGCATTTAGCTTGGGACGTTACGTTCAAGTGTGGGATGCTGGAAATAGTCAAGTTATTGCCACGCTAAATTTTGAAGATTCTTCACCATTGGGGATTGATTGGCGTAATGATGGAGAATACTTAGCGATTGGTGGGAATAAGGGAGTTAAAATTTGGAATTGTCTTGACTGGGATGAAGAACCATATGTGTTAGAGATGCCTACAGTTAGTTTAGCTCTAGCATGGTCATCCGATAGTAGATATCTGGCTTCGGGTAATATGGATCGTTCGGTTACCGTCCTCGAATGGGGAAACCCCGACCCTTGGGTAATGCGCGGTTTTCCTGGTAAAATTCGTCAAATCACCTGGTCGGATATTAATACACCTATTGGCGCACCAATCCTTGCAACGTCGAGTGTTGAAGGTATGGTAGTCTGGGAAAAAGCCCAGGATGAATCTGCTGGTTGGGAAGCACAAGTTTTAACCAACCACGTCGATATTATCCAAGGTATCGGTTTTGCACCGAATAGTTTCCTACTAACCTCTGCTGCTAGTGATGGTTGGTTATGTCTTTGGGAAGATGCTAAAAACGTTTCTCAAGTGTTAACGGGTGTTTCAAATGGCTATTCGAGTCTGGCTTGGCATTCCCAAGGTAAACTATTAGCAGCAGGAGGAGATAATGGCGAAATTCAAATTTGGTCAAAAGCTCTATCCGGTCAAGATTTCGGCAAAAACTAGAATATTAACTTTTACTGTTTTCAATGGGAACACAAAGATATATAAAAGTTGTCTTTAATAGCTAGTAGTCTAATGTCATTAATTTTAACCCTTTGAAGAAGGCTACAATCCGGGTAACTCCTGCGAAACCCAGATTCTAACCCTCACGATTTGTCACAATTAATGAGCAGATCGTTAGTTCGTGGCTAATGACTAATTGCCCAGAATCCGCTATGCTGTTTTATCAATATCTTTAATTAAGGCTCAAATCATGAAAGTAATTAAACTGGTTTTATTAGCTTTGCCTTTACTGTTAAGTTCGTTAATGTTACAAGCTTATCCAGCAATGGCTGCAACTAGCCCGAACCAAACTGCAACACCACGCATTGAATTGGTAACTGCACATCCAAGTTATGCAACCATTGCACCAACATTGTTCGCAAAATCAAATCCCATTGTTGACTCTATTGGCTGTAATTGTGGAAGTTGCGTTCAGGCTAAACTTCAACTCGAAGGTAAATTACCACTTTCTAATCTTTTATAATCATGAAAAATGAGTTAGTAAGCAAAAGTCAAGGGTTGGAAAAACTTTATTTATAAGTTAATTATCTTAATTCTTGATTTACGTGTAAAAGCTCAATCCAATTTACAAATAATTTTATTAACAATGAGGTGGCCGTATCCCTCATTTAACCAATTTTCGTTATCCCACGGTATTGTAGGGGCACGATATATCGTACCCCTACGATATGTTCGGCATCTAGGAAAAGTCTAAGCATTACCTAACCGTTGGTATTTTTGGAAACAATGGGTTGTTGTGAATATACGCTGTAATTCCAAAATTAAAATAAAGCAAATAATTTTCCTCAGCATTTTGGCTTTGATAATCGCAAAGTAAGAGTTAAAATTCCCCCTATAACCATCCGCATAATTTGGTGATGAGGAATCTACGTTTAATCCTATTAATTCCATTTTTACTAGTAGCTTGTACTGCCCAAACTAATACAAGAAACATCATAATTACTACAAGTACTTCTCCAACTCCAAACAACAAGAATCTTCCTCAAGTTGTGGCAACTACTAGTGTATTATGCGACCTGACAAAACAAATTGCAGTAGATACAATTAATCTTACCTGCCTAATTCCTCCAGATACGAATCCGGCTCGTTACCAACCGAAACCTGAAGATAGCAAAACAATTAACCAAGCTAAACTAGTTCTCTACAATGGTTATAATCTAGAACCCCAAGTATCCAAATTAATAAAAGCCAGTAAAAATCCTGTATTGAAAATAGCTGTTGGTGAACGTGCTGTTCCCAAACCGCAAGTTATTCAACAAGGCAATCAAAAATTTAGCAATCCATACCTTTGGCATAGTAGCAAAAATGCCACAATTATGGTAGATATAATCAGTAATAATCTGAAAAAAGTTGTTCCCAAAAATGCTGGGTTGTATAGCAAAAACTCTCAGAAACTGAAAAGTGAAATTACTCAATTAGATAAATGGATTAAATTGCGAATTGCTAGTATTCCCGCATCTCAACGCAAGTTAATTACCAATCATCAAGAATTGGGATATTATACCTCTTCCTATGAACTTTCCTATCAAATTGTCGCCTTGGATGTTAGCAGTCAACAAAAGTCCCTAGCTTCAACATCAACTGCATTAATTAACAATCTTCGACAAACACGAATACCAACTATTTTTGCAGATAATAATATAAATCCTACCTTGGTCGCAACTTTAAAAAAACAAGCTGATGTGCGAGTTTTTGAAAAACCAATTTTTGCTAACAATTTAGGTTTGCCAGGGAGTGAAAGCGATACCTATCAAAAAATGATGATTGCAAATACCCGCACAATAGTCGAAGGGTTAGGAGGAACTTACTTAATATTTCGACCGACTCGCAAGTAATATTAAGTCTAACTAATTACTTATCATAAAAATATTTTGGCGTAGCCGTAGTAGCCGTAGGTTGGGTGTAGCGCCTAAGCGTTACCCAACATATAGCGTTTTCCAGTCCCATGAGGTATAGCAATTTTACACCAAGATAAGGGCGCAACGCCTTGCGCCCCTACAGATGTACCTCATCGGCTTGGGAATTGCTATAATTGTTCGGTAACACAAACGTTCCACTCAACTTAGATATGAGTCTTTAACCGAACAAGATGTAAGGGTGTAAAGGCAAAATTTAGTAGTTTATGTCAATATTTTTAAAAGTCGAAATAGTCAAAATCCGGGTTTATTTAAGAAACCTGGATTCTAGCCCTCACGAAAAAATTAAGATTAATAAATATTATATTAATACGTAGAGACGTTACATGTAACGTCTCTACATACCAGAAAAAAATATTTCTACCAAAGCATTTCTTGAAGATTACCTGCTTTATTGAGGTCTTGATTGGTAACGGTAAATATTATTCTCAGCTTGTCGGGTTTTACCTTCGATATCCGACTCCGAACCACCTTGAGTCAAGCGAATTTCACCTTCAGCTTGATTTACTTTACCTTCAATTTGAGTGTTGCGATCGCCTGATGCATTTCCTAGTGTTTCCTGAATTTTCCCTTGTGCTTTTTTGATATTACCCTTGACTGCGTTACCTAAATCTGGTGTACTTTGGACTTGGGTTTGCTCGTGGATATTGGCAAATGCAGCACTCACATTACCAACAAGTAAAATCATTGACAAAGCACAGACTAATAATATTTTGCTAACTTGCTGAATAAATTTCATCCAAATAACTCCTAATAAATGGTAATTTTTGCTTTCATTAAAAGCCACTTATTTAAGATATTTATAATTTATCTGCTGCACCTCTGGCTGAAGTTATAGATGTTAGGCATAAATCGCATCAACACCAATAACTAAGAACCATGAGGGTCAGATCCCCGACTTTTTTTTAAAGTCGGGGATCTAGTAAATCCTCAAAACTTTTAACTTGCCTGATGCTGCCATCACCATCCCCAACTACCGGGAACTCCTTTAAATGGGCCGACAATATCCTTAGTGACCCAACCACCGTAGAAATTTCCTGGTTGCGGTGTTACTAATTCGTCATCGACGTAACAAGCATCCATTGGGTGAGCGTAAAATGCTACATAGTCTTGAATCGATGCAAAGTCGGGTGTGGGGTTAGGATAATACCAGGCAATTTTTTGCGCTTCCTTATCACCAACATGGACAGTGTAATACCCAGCATTTCCTTTCCACTCGCAAAAGCTCGATTGTGGTACAGCAATCAAATATTCCATTTTAATATCCGCAGGTGGGATATAGTAAACCGGGGGATGACTGGTTTCCAATACTCGTTTAGCATTGTGGGTGTCGGCAATCGTGACACCGTTAAATATAATTTGGATATGTTTGTGGGTGTCTTCGAGTCGAGGAGGACGTGGGTAGTCCCATACAGATTCTTGTCCGGGGAGAGGTTCGATACGTTGCTGTAGCATAACAAAACAATTTGAGATATAGCCAATTCTCCTATTTTGCATCAAAATCAGTAATGAACTTCACC
>JANNFJ010001296.1:0-2876 GCA_031379725.1 Calothrix sp. OTE_75_metabat_31 | reverse complement strand
TTTTACGACCGATACTATTGAAAGAATGGTTTCGCAATTTGCCACCTTCTTACAAGCGATTGTAACTAATGCTGGCACCTCTATTTCTGCATTACCATTGTTAACTGAAGTAGAACAGCATCAAACGCTTATGGAATGGAATAATACTTTGGTAAATTATCCTATTGATAAGTGTATCCATCAACTATTTGAAGCGCAAGTAGAACTTTATCCAGAAGCAATCGCAGTTGTATTTGAAAATCAAGAACTTACATACAGAGAGTTAAATTGTCGTGCCAATCAATTAGCACATTACTTACAAAGTTTAGGAGTAAAACCAGAGGTATTGGTCGGTATTTGTATCGAGCGTTCGATTGAAATGCTGGTAGCAATTTTAGGAATTCTCAAAGCGGGTGGCGCCTACCTTCCTTTAGACCCAACCTATCCCTCTGAGCGGTTGAACTATATGCTCAAAGACTCAAGAGTAACAGTGCTACTGACTATGGCAACTCTTGCCGAAAACCTTCCCCAACATCAGGCAAGTGTTGTATGCTTAGACGCTGACTGGAAAAAAATTGCCTCTGACAGTGAGTCAAACCTAGTAAGCTTAGTGGTGCCTACTAACTTAGCTTATGTCATCTATACCTCTGGGTCTACAGGAAAACCAAAAGGAGTTTTAATCCAACACAAATCACTAGTCAATTACACTTGGGCAGCAAGTGTAGAATATTCTATTTCTAAGCGAGATCGGGTTTTGCAGTTTAGCTCTATTAGTTTTGATGCCAGTGCTGAAGAAATATATACCTGCTTGACTAGAGGTGCAACACTTGTATTGCGAACCGATTCGATGTTGGATTCGGTTGATATATTTCTGCAAAAGTGTGTTGATTTGAAATTAACCGTACTAGCTTTGCCAACAGCCTACTGGCACGAACTGACAGCTATATGCAGCCAAGAAAATTTGGTGTTTCCCCAATTGTTACGTTTGGTAATCATTGGGGGAGAAAAAGCACTGAGCGAACGATTGAAAACTTGGCTTAAGTATGTTGGACAACGAGTACGGCTAATAAATAGTTACGGTCCAAGTGAAGCTACTATAGTAACAACATTATACGATTTATCAATTGCCAATCCAGCATCAACAGAATTACCTATCGGTCGTCCGATTGCTAATGTGCAAACGTACATATTAGATCGGTATCAACAACCCCTCCCAATAGGTGTACCGGGAGAACTCTACATCGCTGGAGATGGATTAGCCAGAGGTTACCTCAATCAACCCGATTTAACGGATGAAAAATTTATCCCCAATCCTTTTAATCAAAAACCTGGTTCTCGCTTTTATAAAACTGGCGACTTGGTGCGTTACTTACCAGATGGCAACATCGAGTTCCTTGGTCGCATTGACAACCAAGTAAAAATACGCGGTTTTCGCATCGAATTGGGCGAAATCGAATCAAAACTGGCTAAACACTCCAAAGTGAAAGAAACTGTAGTCGTCGCAAGAGAAAATATTACAGGTGACAAACAATTAGTAGCTTATATTGTTTTTGATACAGAACTAGCTCCCACAATTAGCGATGTGCGCTGTTTCTTGAAAGAGCAACTGCCAGATTATATGATACCAAGTGCTTTTGTAACACTCGATGCTTTACCACTGACACCAAATGGTAAAGTAGACCGTCGCTTGCTTTCAACAGTTTCTGAAACTTACCTCAAACCGGAACAAGTCTATATTGCTCCCCAAAACCAACTTGAACGTGACATAACAAATATTTGGGAAAAAGTTTTAGATATTCATCCCATCTCAATTAATGACAATTTCTTTGAGTTGGGAGGACACTCACTATTAGCATTACGTTTGATAACACAACTCGAACAACAATTAAGTAAAAAGTTGTCTATTGCCGCTTTATTCCAAGCTCCTACAATTAAGCAATTAGCAAGTGTTATTCGTCAAGAAAATTCAGTATCTTCAATAGTTGAAATAACTCCCTTTGACGGTAATGTCACGCCTTTGTTTTGGTGTACACCTCATTTGAACTACAACCTGAACCTCCTTGCTAAATATATAGGCGCCGAGCAACCACTTCTTGGTCTTGACAGTGGTTACTTTAATATCGAGAATCCAGATACGCACATAAAAGATTATGCTGCTCGTTATGTAAAAGAAATACGTGCGATACAGCCGAATGGCCCTTACAAATTAGGAGGGTACTGTATGGGAGGTCTTGTTGCTTTTGAGATAGCCCAGCAGCTAAGAGCGCAAGGTGGAGAAGTAAACTTATTAGCCCTAGTTGAAAGAAGCGGTCTAAACCCTATTCATCGCCGTTGTGTAAGTATTACTGTAGCTATTGATGGGCATATAAATAATCTAGCCCAACTTACTTATACTCAACAGCTAATTTATCTTTGTAAACTTATAAAAAAATTACTCACTCGGTACTTGTTAAAATTTAAAAAAGCTAAAAATCATCCCAAATCTAATTTAAACACGACCTTAATAATGCAAAAAGCCATAGTAAGTGTCAAAAAATATTCTTTACAACAACCCTACTCAGGCAATATTGTTCTGTTATTTGCCGAAACAAATAATTATTTGCCTTTCTTATTTCCTAAATATGGTTGGGGTAAAGCAGTGAATGGAAAAATTGAAATCGGCTTAGTTCCCGGAAACCACGTTAGTGTCACAGAAGAACCCGACATACAGCAGGTAGCAGCAAAATTGAAATTTTATCTGGATGGTTTGTAACACATTTGTATGGTGGGCAATGCCCACCTTATACCAACTATATGTGAAGCTGCATAGAATTTTACCCCACCCCTTAATCCCCTCCCCGCTTGCGAGGAGTGGAAAATCCGGTTCCCTCCCCGCTTGCGGGGAGGGTTAGGGTGGG
>JANNFJ010001277.1:0-6791 GCA_031379725.1 Calothrix sp. OTE_75_metabat_31 | reverse complement strand
TGTTGCCAATTGGTGATTTTGCCGTCAAAAATAGCTTCAAATTGGTCAGATGTAATGCCGGGAATTTTTAGTGAGGGATGAACGACAACAGCTAATCCATCGAGTGCGATGGCAATCTCTTTAAGTTGAAAACCTCGCTTTTGGGCTTCTTCGTATTCTTTTTTACTAATTGGTCGTGAAGCTTGAGCAAATTCCAGTTGGTTTTTCAAGAGCATATTAATGCCTGTTGTCGAACTCGGTGCTTCGCTTTCGGGGTCGGTATAGCGCAACTGAAACTGCGGAAAAGTGTTTTGAATTATTGGGTCAATTTCTTTACGTAATGGTGCCCAGGAACTACTACCACCGTAGCTAATGAGTCCGCTAGGAACGTTTTTAACTTGCTTAATCATTGAGAAATCGGATGATTGAGCAACTGTAACTGTTTTACTGGCAGTTTGAGGATTTTGATTAGTGCTGCTATGTTGAATCAACCATAAGACAATACCCCCTAATAGCATTGCTGTGATTGCAAAACTCAGGACGAGAAGGGTTGTTTCATTTTTCTGGGACATTGTTTTGTTACATATTTGGAGAAACTACGGCTTCTCTATTTAGAATTCCCAATTTCGTCCTGATTATTTCGGGTCGGAGTGAGTTTTTTCTATGTAGAGGCGCGTTCCCCGTAAGGGGTTCCCAAAGGGTAATTTCGCGTCTCTAGTTTTACTTATCACTAGGTAGTATGAGGGCGGGGGAAAGAGCGCCCCTACCGGCACATCAACGTTTCACGAGTATCGCGTCCTGTCACGGGGTTAGTACCTTTTGCGACTTTACATAATTTTACCTGTTCGTCATCGCGGATTAAAGTATCGGTAAAATCTGCCCCGTCGATAATCGCACCTTCAAATCGAGTACTAGCAGCAAATGCACCTTCGAGAACTGCATTAGTTAAATTGGCTTTGATTAACCGGGCTGAGTCGAGGGTTGCATTTGTGAGGTCTGCATCAGTGAAATCGACTGACTCCAAGTTCGCAGCAAAAAAGCTAACTCCACGTAAGTTAGATTTACTAAAGTTGCTTTGTTTCAAGTTCGCTTTAGTAAAGCTGGAGTCGGTTAAATCCTGGCCTGAGAAATCTGATTCAATCAAAATTTCTTTGTTGTATTCGAGTGCTAATGCTGGTGGGACAACAAAGTTTACTGTAAGGCAAATTATACTGTATAGGAATAAACTGAGTATGCCCGTGCAAATCCGATTGCGTAACCTATAATTCATAGTATTTTTTTACTAATAATGACGAACCATCCTCCATCTCATTATCTCGATATCGGGGCATTAGGTGAAGACCTCGTAGCAAAATGGTTGACACAATCCGGTTGGAATATTTTACATCGCCGTTGGCGTTGCCGTTTGGGCGAAATTGATATTATTGCCGAGGGTGTAGAGGGAGGTGGAAGGGGAAACATTGAAGGGGAAAGCGGGGGAGTAGGAGAAGTAAAACAAATATACCTTGCCTCTAATAGTTTCACCTCCTCCACCCCACACCCTACACCCCATACCCTTCACCCCACTCTGGCATTTATCGAGGTCAAAACGCGCAGTGCTGGTAATTGGGATGCTGGGGGGAGAGATGCGGTAACATTACGCAAACAGCAAAAACTTTGGCGTACAGCACAGGTGTTTTTAGCTAAATATCCACAAAAGGCTGACTATACTTGTCGTTTCGACGTTGCAATTGTATTTTCTCAAAAAATTTCAAAAAAGGTGGAAGTAAGTGAACCACAAAGTCTTGCTGCGATCGCAGTTTCTGGCTATCACTTAACGCTACAAGAATACATCCTGGGCGCGTTTGATTCGCTATGAGGTAGTTTTTTACTATACTAAGATTGGCATAAATTCTGCGTAGGATTTGGCTAATTTTGACCCGTAGAGACGTTACATGTAACGTCTCTACGGGGAACGCGATCGCACCTAACTACATCACTTACGTATAAACTAATTCAATGTAGCAAAATAATATTTTATTGCTTATTCCTCTAAAAGAGGACTGAGGGCTATTAGCATGGAGTTTACAACCCCATGCGGGCTATAAAACAATCTAAAAATCCCGAAATTACTAGTACTTTTTACAACATAAGTATATCAACAATTGTTGGTTAAATATAGTAAAAGGGGTTAAAAACCCGGTTTCTCAAAGAAACCGGGTTTTTGCATTACTGAGCTTTTCTTTAATACGCAGGATATGGAGTAACAACAGCTTGTTGATCCATATATGATTGTTTTTCCATCCGCAGAAATTGGAGCTTTTGCTTTAAATCATTGCTCATTTTCGCAACAAAAAATAAATCATCAATCAACTGCACACCTAAGACCTTTATAGCTTTGAAAAACTCCGATGAATAATCGCTTCCATTTTCAATTGGTTGTTCTTCTTGTCCGCAAATTTCCGTCAGTTCTTGGGGAGTTATCTTAAAAGCAATGCTAGCTTTAATTGGCAACTCATGAATTTCTTCAGCAGTTCTGAGTTCCAAAAGAATTTGGTTTTCGGGGTCATGAGCGACTAATGCTTCATATTCTGCTATTTCGTAGGTAAGATTTTGCAGCAATATATCATTGTTATCATGCATTGACTTACTGTTTACATCTAGAAGTTGTGATGCATTTTCTTGTAGTTTATTATTTGGTGCGATAATTTGTTCGACTTGCTCTTTCGCAACTACCAATTCTTTATCGTTCTTAATCATAATCTACTCCAAAAAGCGACCATCAGCTAACGGTGAGATTAATCACTTCTAATTGCCTATCAATAAATCTTACTGATGGCTGAAAGAAATGTTTATTTAACAGTGCTTTACCCAAAAATATGATGTAGAGACGTTACAGGTAACGTCTCTACATACCCAGTGGGTTTAGTCTATTGCATCTGTTTCCAATAACTTAGCAAACAATGTCACCGACGGAACAAATAGATATATGATAAAAAACTATTTAATTCAGAAACTTTTATTATCTTTGTATTAGTTTACGCTATCAATTTGTAATAGAAATCTAGGCACATGCAAGCGACTCAATCTTTGACCATCGTACTTCTCTCACTGACTGTCATCATCAGCCAGCGAGTTGATACGGCTACTCATAACTAATTTACACCTCTTCTCAACGTGTAATATTACGCCAGTGTTTCTGGACAATAACCCAAACCGCGTACAAACTGCTGACGGAATGCCTCAATCTCATCTCTTTCGGGATTGCCATGCGAAACTATTGCCACTTGATAGCGACGCATCACGTCAACAGGACATTGCCCAGCTTCCAAACTCCATAATGCCATTTGCACCCGCATTGGTGGTTCGTAACCGATTCCTAATTCACTTAAAAAGGCACGAAAATCGCCATCTTCTTCGAGGGAAACTGGTGAGGCGAGTTTAATTCGCACTACCCAACCATCGATTTGATGAATCACGGTAACGAACGAAACAGGCATCTGGGGCCTTGCATGTAAGAATTGAATAACCCTTAAGGTTAAACTGGCATTTGCCAGGTAATACAAGTATTCCATTTTTGTGCTTGGGATCAAAGCCAATCCTACATTTCTATTATTGGTACAAAGACTCTTAACCCGGTAGGGTAAATGTCCCCGTTTTTTGATGGGGAGGTTTACCCAATTTTCACATTTATGTTTACGTGATATGTACGTGCTACTTAATAGTACTCATTAAATGGGAGTTAATATTGCCTGCCAATTTCTTAAAGTTACTCTATAAAGAAAAGCTAAAATTAGCTTAGAAAAGTAACCTTAACGCAGATGCAGCAAGAATCAGAACCAGTTAATTTAAATTTAGCTTCTACCCTGGGAGAGAGATATTTAGATTTAGACCGTTCAACTGCTGGGTATGACTACAAATTACCTGAAGAACTGATTGCTCAAAATCCTGTAGTTCCCCGCGACAGTTCAAAACTATTAGTGGTAAATTCGACTAGTACTGGTGAAAATAATCCACCAATACACAAAATTTTCCGTGATTTACCGGAGATATTACGACCGGGTGACTTGCTGATAATGAATAATACTAAAGTAATACCAGCGAGATTATACGGACGCAAATCTACGGGTGCTTTGGTTGAAGTTTTGTTATTGGAAGAACGACAACATAATTGCTGGTTGGCATTAGTGAAACCTGGAAAGCGATTTAAAATTGGTTCGGAGATTGTTTTTGAGAAAATCGGCAGTCTGAATTGGGGAGTAGGGAGTAGGGGAATAGAGGGAGATAAGGAGAGTGTGAGAGGGGGAGAGGAGGAAGAAAATACTTGGACTCCCCCCCCCTCTCCCTTGTCCCCCCTGTCTCCCCCGTCTCCCCTGTCCCCCCTGTCTCCCCCGTCTCCCTCATTAACAGCAACAGTTATCGGCTCTGATGAAGCGACTGGTGGCAGATTATTGCAATTTGATGTGCCGGAGGGTAAGTCTTTGGTGCAAGTCTTGGATAAGTTCGGTGAAATACCTTTGCCACCTTATATTAATGCTAGTGTTGCCGCTGACGAGCAGTATCAAACTGTATATGCTCAAACTCCAGGGGCAGTAGCTGCACCAACGGCAGGGTTACATTTTACGCCAGAGTTACTAGAAAAATTACAGAGTAAAAATATTAATCGAGCGTTTATTACTTTGCACGTCGGTGTCGGGACGTTTCGTCCGGTGGAAGTTGAAGATGTGACCACCCACGCAATGCATGAGGAATGGATTGAGGTGTCTGCTGATACAGTCGAGCAAATTCGGGCTACTATTGCTGCGGGTGGACGAGTAATTGCGGTGGGAACAACATCTGTCAGAGCATTAGAGGGTGCTGCATCTGTAACTGGGGTGTTACAGCCGTTTTGCGGAAAGACAAATTTGTTTATTTATCCTGGATATAAATGGCAGGTTGTGGAGGGTTTGATTACTAATTTCCATTTACCCCGTTCTAGTTTATTGATGTTGGTCAGTGCTTTGATTGGCAGAGAGCGATTATTGAGAATATATACTGAAGCGATCGCATCCCAATATCGTTTTTACTCTTTCGGTGATGCAATGCTAATAGTTAGGGAGTAGAGAGAAGTGAAGGATGTAGAGACGTGTTCCCCGTAAGGGGTTCTTGCAGGGTAATATCGCGTCTCTACATTTTCAACACCTTTCTAATTAAATTTTTGAGATTGTATATTTCCTTGAGAATACTGGGAAACCTATACCTATAAGACTAAGACTTGAAGTGCAGGTATATTGGTTATGTCTCAAAAATATCATTTTCATAAATATTTACGTGTTTATTCGCAAGTTACGCTTTTTGCTGCTTCAGTTTTATTGGCTTTTACAGTGCCAAGTTTTTCCACTTCCGGAACCAAGCTACTAGCACAAAGCGCGGCTAGCCAAGATTTAGAAGCAGCTGGGTTATATCAGCAAGGTGTAATACGTTATAACCGTGGTGATTTTCAGGGTGGGGAGACGTTGTTGCGAGAAGCGTTGCAACGTGACCCGAATTTAGCTGTGGCGCGTACTTATCTTGGTAATATTATGTTGCAGCAAAATCGTCTTGATGCTGCAGTGCAGGAATATTCCGAAGCGGTACGTATTGACCCCAATTTTGCTGAGGGTTATTTTAACTTGGGGTTAGGATTGCACAAGCAAGGACAACGCGAAGCGGCAATTACTGCCTATCGTCAAGCTTTGGTCGTGAATCCAACGATGGTTCGGGCCCATTATAATATGGGATTAGCGCTGTATGAGTTGGGGCAAGTTGGGGATGCGATCGCATCCTACCAGCAAGCAATTAATTTTGATAGCGGCAATGCCAACGCTTATTATAATCAGGCGATCGCATTGCAGCAGCAAGGGCAATTGTTAGAAGCAATGAATGCTTATCGACAAGTATTACTAATTAATCCGAAGAGTGCTGCGGCTTACAATAGTTTAGCGGCTTTGATGGCAAACCGAGGGCAAACTAAAGAAGCGGTTGCAACCTACCAAGAAGCGATTCGTCGCATTCCCAATAACCCCGATGCGTATTATAATTTGGGAATGACTTGGTACAGCCAAGGGGAATATAAAAAGGCTAATATTGCCTTGAAACGTGCCCAGAAGCAATACCGCGAAAGTGGTAATTTTGAATTAGTCGAAAAGTTAGAACAATTAATTAAAGAAATTGCCCTTCAGGGAGAAAATCCTTCTCCAACTACAGTTCAAACTCCTGGGAATAATGAAAATTCCGCTCAAACCCAGAATAAACCGGCTGAAAATACCGAGAGTATTCCCACCAGTAATAGTTCTCCTGAGAATAATCAAACCAATAATAATCAAACCGAGAATAGCCAAAATCCCGAAAGTCGTGTGATTGAATTTGGGCAACCAATGCCAAATCAACCAGAAAATTCCGAAAATCCGCAACCACCAACAGAAGCACAACCAGCTTCTTTGAAATAGAGGAGAACTTTTGACATGGGTCGTGCTTTGGTCTATGTCGTTAATTTTGACATTTTCGAGAAGTCCAGAATCTAGGTAAATCCTGCAAAACCCGGATTCTTAGAACCCACAACATAGACTACTAGTAGTTCGTGTCATTAATTTTGATGGGTTCAAAAATATTTCGTAGTGCGAGCATCTTGCTCGCGTATTATATTAAAGCGAGCAAGATGTAAGCCCTGCGGGCTGGCTTTGCCTACGCACTACCCATCAAAATTAATGACATGGACTACTAGTGGTCTGTGTCATAAGTTCTGAGAGGTTAAAAAAATATTTTGTAGTGCGAGCATCTTGCTCGCTTTATATAGTACGCGAGCAAGATGCTCG
>JANNFJ010001268.1:0-4560 GCA_031379725.1 Calothrix sp. OTE_75_metabat_31 | reverse complement strand
CGATCCCGGTCACCTCGATCGCCCGCAGCGCGTCGGCGCTCTCGGCCACCGAGATCCGCACGCCGGCTGCCCGCAGCGCATCAATAAATTGAACGATTCGGTCGTCCATACTCCCCCTCTGGGAGTTAAGAGTTATGAGTTAAGAGTTATGAGGTAGAAATTTAATAATTACTCTTTCTTCCCCTATTTACCTACTCCCTACTCCCTCCCCCCTTATGAAACCGCTTCGTCGATTAGGAATAGCACCAAACGCTTGGACAGTTAATCATGCGATCGCAGATATTTCTCGTCCTCCCCAAACCCCACAGACAGCTATCTTACCAACTGAAACTAAGACTCTGCACCTCGATTTGGCAAAAACGGCTATCCTTGTCATCGATATGCAAAACGACTTTTGCCACCCCGATGGTTGGCTATCACATATTGGTGTCGATGTCACCCCAGTCCGAAAACCCATCGAACCTTTACAAAAATTATTACCAACACTTCGAGAAGTAAATATTCCTGTAATTTGGCTCAATTGGGGCAACCGTCCCGATTTGATGAATATCAGCGCCAACGTACTACATGTATATAATCCTACAGGCGAGGGCGTAGGTTTAGGCGACCCATTACCCGCAAACGGCGAACAAGTATTGATGAAAGGCAGTTGGGCAGCAGCAGTTGTCAGCGAACTCGAACAACTACCCCAAGATATCCATATCGATAAATATCGCATGTCAGGCTTCTGGGATACTCCCTTAGATAGTATCCTTCGTAACCTGGGACGAACGACACTATTCTTTGCAGGTGTTAATGCCGACCAATGCGTAATGGCAACTTTACAAGATGCCAATTTTTTGGGTTACGACTGCGTGTTAGTTAAAGACTGCACCGCAACGACTTCACCTGAATATTGCACTTTAGCGACCCTATACAACGTTAAACAATGCTTTGGTTTTGTTACTGATTCCCAAGCGATTGCTAATATGTTAATCAAATCCTAAGTATTTTTAGCCAACTAATTACCTCAACTATCCACCCAATACCGTAAGGGCAAATACACCAAGCATCTCAAAAAACCTACCCGACCCCACCCCACCAACCAACCCCAAGTAACCCAATACCGTAAGGGCGGGTTAACCAACCATCTTTGAGTTAAACCATCTCAATAAACCCGCCCCACCCCACCAACCAACCCCAAGCAACCGATACCGTAAGGGCGGGTTAACCAACCATCTTGGAGTCAAACCAACCATCTCCAAAAACCCGCCCCACCCCACCAACCAACCCCAAGCAACCCACCAAACAGGAGATAAAAAGATGCAAGTTAAAAGTTGTGTAATTCCTGTTATCAAATCCCCCAAGGATTACCAAGCATTCCGCATTAGTCCCGACGACAGTAACCGACTAGCAATTATTTTTGACACAGCCAGTGCCAACACCTCCCTAACTTGCTGCGTAGAGATATTCGATATCGGCGGAAAAACACCACCAAATCGCCACCAATGGGCAGTAGAAATGTTCTTCGTCCTCAAAGGTGAAGGAGTAGCGATTTGCGATGGCAAAAATATTCCCCTGAAAACAGGAGATAGCTTGTTAGTACCACCTACAGGTACTCATCTAATTAAAAATACAGGTTCGTCGCGTTTATATACCTTAACTATTATGGTTCCTAATGAAGATTTTTCCGAGTTAATACGCAGGGGTATACCTGTCGAATTAGATGAAGAAGATATGACAGTACTCAATCGAGTCGCACCGTAATTTATTATATAGAAACCCGCATCTAACAAAATCCCCGACAACGAAGTGTGAAGCCGGGGATTGATTTAAATTAAAAATGATACTCGATTAAACCGCAGCACCTACACGCGCTTCCTTAAGGTAAGCCAACATCGTATCAGCGTCAGAAACATCGAAGGGATCGGTTTCACAGTTGTCTTCATGACCATCTTCGATAAAAATCTTTTCAACATCACCGTTGTTGACAACCATTGAGTAACGCCATGACCGCATCCCAAAACCGAGATTTGATTTGTCTACTAACATTCCCATCCTACGAGTGAATTCAGCATTTCCATCAGGTAAAAGCACAACTCGTTTTGCACCGATTTGTTTACCCCACTGGAACATTACAAATGCATCGTTAACTGACACGCAAATAATTTCGTCAATTCCCTGTGCTTTAATTTCGTCGTATAATTCTTCATAGCGTGGTAAATGTGTCGAGGAACAGGTGGGAGTGAAAGCCCCTGGCAGTGAGAAAACTACAACCCGCCTATTACCAAAAACCTCTTTGGTAGTCCGGTCTTGCCAGCGAAACGGATTAGGCCCTTCAACTGATTCATCACGCACGCGGGTTTTGAATGTCATATTCGGAACTCGTTTGATTACAGCCATTTTTTTCTTCCTTAACTTACGTCACCGTCAAATTTTACACGAACTTTTGTTTAGTGTCCGCTTCTCTAAGTCAGAATAATTCTGATTTAAGATAAATTCAATAGTTATAATTACCTATTTTTAAGAAAATATCCAATGCTTGAGCATTAACTAGAAGTCTTGGTTATAATTAAAAGCCAAGGTCGTTAGTACTTAAGTATTCAACTATGCAACAGCAAGCTGACGCGATTGTTCAAATTCTCAAATCCAAAGGTTTACGGGTTACTCCTCAACGGTTTGCCGTTTATGCGAATTTGCGATCGCGTCAAGACCATCCGACTGTTGAGCAAATTTTAGGCGAATTGAATCAAAACGCACCAGTATCGTCGCAAGCAACTGTATATAGTTCTCTGCAAGCTTTACGTGAAGTAGGTTTAGTGCGGGAAGTCTTATTAGAAGAAGGTGTATTAAGATACGATGCTAATGTCGAGTCGCACCATCATTTCCACTGTCGGCAATGCGGTTATATTGAAGATATCGCTTGGGAAGCTTTGCCTAGTATTGATTTGAAGGGATTAAGTTCTGGTTTGAAGCCTCAAAGCTATGAAGTGACAGTATATGGATTATGCTCGAATTGTTGTTCTTAGTTTTACCATAATGGTAATTATGAAACACTAATTATAACCATGACTGCTAATATTGCTTCAACTACACAAAATTTTCTGGCTAATTTAGAACAAGCTGTAACTGCATTTCGAGGTGAATCGAAAACTCGTCCGACTGCATCCGTTGTAGTTGATGCACTTGTGCAAGCTGAGAAAGCTACGAAAAAGGAACGTATTACATACTCGTATGAGTCGCTATCAGGTAAATGGCGATTGTGTTTTGCAACCGGAACTCGTAAAGTACGAGAACGTGGTGGAATTATGTTAGGTAAAGGTTTTTATATACCGAAACTGTTTTGGGCATATATTTCCTTTAGTATTCCCGCTGAAAATGCAAATTTAGCTGCGAATCAAGGAGAAATTGGGAATGAGATTCAATTAGGAACTTTATTATTAAAATTAACAGGGCCAGCGCAATATTTAGGTAAGAAGAATTTACTCGCGTTTGATTTTACACAAATGCAAATTAGTTTATTTGGTCGAACTATTTATAACGGTAAGATTCGCGGCGGTAAGAATAAAGATAATAACTTTTATGAACAATCGATTGCAAAGTTACCCTTTTTTGGTTTCTTTTTAATTACTGAAAATTTTATTGCTGCACGAGGTCGTGGTGGTGGTTTAGCATTGTGGATACGTGAAGATTAATCAGCGATATAGATATAAATCAATTGGTCAATAACTCAGCCCTCATTCTTAATTTTTCGTTATCCCACGATATTGTCGGGCACGATGTATCGTGCCCCTACGTCTCTTCGCCAGAGTAGAGGTATAATGCGAAACTTAATATTTAAAATTATTAACTTTTTAATCAAATTAAAATTTCCCGAAGTTAAAAAAATTGACACTGAAACATTAAGTCAGTGGCAAGTAGATACAACTAAAATACAACCGCTATTGCTTGATGCACGTACAGAGTCAGAGTATGCAGTTAGTCATATAAAAACTGCGATACCAATAGATTTAACTCGAAAGGATTTTTTTGATACATTGAATATTTCAATTTATACACCAATAGTTGTATATTGTTCGGTTGGATATCGTAGTGCAATAGTTGCCAAAAAGTTACAAAAAGCGGGATTTTCGCAAGTTTTTAATCTTAGTGGTGGAATTTTTGAGTGGGCAAATGAACAACGACCGATGTTTCAATTGATATCTCAAAAATTACATTTAACAATATTTGTACATTCCTATAATGTAACCTGGGGAAAGTTGTTGAGGAAACAAAGTAGGTCAAGATAGAAGTAATGCTTTGATTTTCTCAAATTTACCCTCCATTAAATAAAGTCGATGTCAAGTGTTTCGATTATTATTCCGACCTTGAACGAAGCAACTAGCTTAGAACGTACATTACGTCAGCTAACTGTACTTAATCCCTTAGTAAAGGAAATTTTCATAGTTGATGGAGGGAGTAGTGATATGACGATTGCGATCGCAAAACATTGTTTGCACTTTTTCCCCCTATCTATAGATGTGCAAATCATCGAGTCGGCATGCAAAGGACGTTCAGTTCAAATGAATCGTGGTGCAAAAG
>JANNFJ010001235.1:0-2868 GCA_031379725.1 Calothrix sp. OTE_75_metabat_31 | reverse complement strand
GTCCGGCGCTAGCGAAGTTGATGGCAGACGAAACATAGGAAGGAGTCATCTAAGAAATAAATAATCCCGCATATTGGCTTATAGCCTGTCTTACAAATATATTGACACCAATGGCGAGACGCCTATCCTACGAGTTTTTTTCGGGGATATTTTTTAATTGTTTCCTACACTCTTCTTTCTTCGGTCATTACCCAAGCCCGTAAAACCTCTGCCACAGTCCAAGCTTGAGCAATACAACCCCGTGGAGTCATCGGTGCATCCCCATCAAAAATTTCACTCAGACTGCCCACACCTGCTGTATATAGATGGTCTGCCATTGGTTCTAAATATTGACGTGCTTGTGCGGGATTGTTGTATACGCGCAAATGTGCCGCAACAAAAGCACCCAATAACCAACCCCAAGCCGTCCCTTGATGGTATGCGCCATCGCGTTGATACTGGTTGCCCCCGTAAATACCCTGGTATTGTGAATCGTCGGGGTCAAGCGATCGCATCCCATAACTTGTCAGCAGCATCCTCCCACAAACCTCCACTACACAATGCTCTTGTTCTGATGTCAGTAAAGTTTCCGGCAACGACACAGCAAAAAGTTGATTTGGACGCAACGCTGCATCATCCCCATTCGGTGTATCTAATACATCATAACAATACCCAGTTTGCGGATTCCAAAACCGCGAAAATCTCGATAAAGTTCGGTCAGCCATCGCTGTATATTCTTGATGCGGTTTGCTAAGATGACGCGCAAAATTAGCCATTGTCCGTAAAGCATTGTACCAAAGCACGTTGATTTCGATGGGTTTTCCAATGCGTGGTGTCACTACCCAATCCCCAACTTTCGCATCCATCCAAGTTAATTGAGTTCCCACTTCCCCCGCATATAGTAACCCATCTGCAGCATCGAGGTGGATATTGTAGCGAGTTCCACGACAGTGCCAATCAATGATATCTGCCAGCACGGGGAAAAGTTCGCCAAGTAAATTATCATCTTCTGTAGCGCTATAGTAAAGCCGCAACGCTTCAAAATACCATAGCGTTGCATCGACAGTGTTGTATTCGGGATTGTCCCCTGCATCCGGAAACCGATTTGGCAGCATCCCTTGATTGACATACTTGGAAAAAGTGCGAAGAATCGACCGGGCAATTTCTGGACGGCCCGTTGCCAAAGTTAAACCGGGCAGACTAATCATCGTATCCCGTCCCCAATCGCTAAACCAGTGATAACCTGCAATAATTGTTTTACCGTGGGGTTCCTCTGGTGAAGGACGTTCGACAATAAATTGGTCGGATGCGAGAACTAAATGCTTTATCCAAGGGGGGGAATTTTTGAACTTTGCAGAATGGTTGTTCCAAATTCCCAATAACTTTTGTTCGTAAGTGTGACGTGACTTAAGTGCAGCATCACCATCATATTGTTGCGCTTGGGTGCTGGCCACAAAAGTCAGTGATTCCCCTGAGTTTAAAGTAGCTTGGAATGTTGCCGCATGGAGATGGTCTTCGCGGTCATTGAGTCCCCGATAGCGTTCCACTGCTAAATCGTAACCGTAGTACCAGTCATGGGTAGGTGATGAATTTGCATTTGCACAAGCTAGTAAATATAGTGGTGTTGCACCTGGATAAGCAGTAACATTAATCCCCCCATCCACTTGTTCAACAGCCATTTGCCAGTTATTTGCTTGAGTACTGCCATGATAATCGCGGTAATTTACCATCGCTTTAAGCGTCAAATTGAGTGGTTGAGTTCCACGTCGTAATAAATACTGCACAAAAGTTGTATTTGCACCCTGTTGCATCCACACCCGTTTTTCTAGCAGCGCATTCCCTAACGCATATTGCCACACCGGGATAGTCCCTTCGAGAAAAAACCGTTCGATGTGACGATAACCTTGGGGACTGACCGTACCATCTGCCCAGTGGTTAGCATCTAAAGGATAAGTATGATTATCGTACAAGGCAGTTTCATCAAGCTTTGTCAGCATCAAAGTTCTACCCAATGGTGGTTGCAGCGCAGCTACTAACAAGCCGTGATAGCGACGAGTTAATAACCCAGCTACAGTACCCGAAGCATATCCACCAATCCCATTTGTAACCAACCACTCCCGCGATTGGGCAATATTGAGATTACCGCAAATTTCGCGCCCAAATTCGATGCATATATCCATTTAATTTGTCATTTTGAGAGGGTGTTTATAAAGAAAATATAAAACTGTAGGATAGGTGTCTCGCCTGTCCGTCTGCAATATTGTGTCCCTCTGGATATAGGACAATTAATTAAATTATCAGGTTTGGATGGAAAATCTCGATTAAGAGTTGTTGAGGGGGAGCGAATATAAAATTGCGTTCCCGCTATCGATTACCTCTGTAACGGGTCATCGCATCCAATACCAAGTAATTTTAGCTTTGCCTGAACGGATGTTGGATCAGTGCCGCAGTAATAATATTTTTTGGAGCGTAAATTTGCTAGGTAATACCCAGCCTTACCGCCATTGATACGAAAAAGTTCAACTGCGACTTGCTGTTTTGAGATGCCATAAAGTAACTCAAAATCGTTAAAATCAACAGGGAGCTTTTTCACAAAAAACTTACTTGCTTTTAACTGCCATCCACCAACCAAGCGTTCAAAAACGCGATAGTAATCGGGAGCAAAAACCTCTGTACTCATTTGCTATACTCCAATTAAAGGATTTAACCCCCAAGTGAGGCTTGGGGGTAAAGCGCTACGGTTAACGCTTTAGTTTAAGGCAATTCGTCGGGTTCATCACCTCCCAATTCCGGGGGAAGTTCGGAGTCTGGAATTACTCCTCCTTCCTCATTGCCAGCGACATCGATCTTTGCCCAGCCAATTGCTTCTTGGTCTTCATCACCAGGAGC
>JANNFJ010001222.1:0-2847 GCA_031379725.1 Calothrix sp. OTE_75_metabat_31 | reverse complement strand
GCGAAGTTAGTAAAACAGTCAAACTGAGAATGACAGCAGGACGATTGCGGTATAACACTGGAAATTTAGGAAATTGAGTTACGATTCCTACCCTAGCGTAATTTGAGAATTCCTAAATAAACTGTCGTAATAATGCAAAACTAATGAGTTTTAATGGTGCTTTAGAACTTTGGACGATTTTGGGGCGAAGGAAACGTCCTGACAAAAGACGGGCAATACCTTTGAGACGTGCTTGGAAACGGACATAAAAGAGTGTTGCAATCGCGGTTTTTTCACTGACTGCATACAGCGGCATAAATGCGAGTTTACCGTAGAGAACATCAGCACGGTGGGTTTTGCTGAGTTTGTTTTGTTTGTGTTCGGGGTTGGGGGCACCACCATGTTCGCCGTAATTGCGCCAGGGGATATAATTTTGGAAATTGCGATCGCGTAAATATCTATCGACTGTCGAATCCCAACTCGAATATTTTGTTGCCCCGTATTTAACAGTAATTTCTTGACTCAGTTCCATCAAACTATTTGCAGCTTGGGGAGTAACTATATAGGCTACAGTGGAAACTGAAAATCCTTCGGCATAACCTTCGCTGCTAATGCTGTATATTTGTGTCGCGCATGTGTACAGCCAACTGACTCCCACGTTGGTTTGCTTGGGGTTAAACGGTAATGAAAGCTTGCCAATGTCAATGACTGGCACAAAATCGGCTTCGATTATCATTGTGGGTTGAGTTTCTTTGCGTGCAATTTCCCAGGCACGACAATGATTCATTAAACACAAGTAACTTCGGGAATAGTTTTGATATTCAGGTTTGAATTCTTGTCTGAGAACCTGAATATCAAAACCTTCACGGGTAAATACTTCCTCTAATTGCTCTGTGGGTTCTTTACAAGCAATAATCAGTACTCTACTGATATTTTTGACAAGTTGATTTTCTGCGGTTATTTGATTATCTGTATAAGTACTGTTCATGATCGCGGAAATATTTATTTTTGTTATAGCTAGATTCTGATGACAACGACAATGTAAATATTACGTATTTAATATAGTGGAACAATAATCATGGAAAATATGGTATGTGGCAAAGGATGAATACGATATGTAAGGGGCAGTTTACGACCGTTGCCCAACATGCTAGCAAAACTGTAGTTTTATTCGTCTTATCGGGGTGTGCTAGTGTAAATTTTAACTTTTCAGGCGTGACTTGGAAGACCTATAGTAATGCCCGTTATGGGTTCGAGTTCCCTTACCCAAATAACTGGACTACGCTACCAGCACCAGAAAATGATGATGGAGTTGCCTTTGTTGCACCATACAGTCAGTCTGTAGAAATTCGGAGTTGGGCAGGCAATCGATTATCCGATTTAACGAACAAGTCTAAGAATAATCAACAATCGGTTAATTCAAATTTTAAAACGAAGCAAGGCATTTCGGGTGTACTAGTAATCGAAGTTAACCAGCAAGTAAGTGCAATGACCTTGACATTGACTAAAGGGCAAGTGAAATATTACTGGCAGGGGCGCTGCAAAAGTGAAGATTTTGATCAATATTATCGTTTCTTTTATTACATTGCTAAACAGTACAAAATTACTGATTCCAAGTTGAAAATCCTTAGTCCTAGCTAAATACTATACAAAGTCAAAAAAACATAAAATATTTATTGTATCTGAAATTACAAAACATACTGAATTACGCCTCTAATAAATTTTGAAGCTATTTGAAATTATTTGCTTATTTAAAATTTAGAAATTGTGGTTGAGAGGGGACATAAACCTGATAGATTTAGCTATCAGCGAGTAAAAACTGGTGCAAATGAAAGTCCTGGTTATTGGTGGCGATGGTTATTGCGGTTGGGCAACCGCACTATATCTTTCAAGTCGAGGTTACGAAGTTGGGATATTAGATAGTTTGGTGCGGCGACATTGGGATAACGAGTTGGGAATCGGAACCCTTACCCCAATCGCCTCGATTCAGCAACGCCTCCAGCGCTGGAAAGATTTAACTGGTAAATCGATCGACTTATTTGTTGGCGATATTACCAATTACGAGTTTCTCAAAAAAGCGCTGCATGAATTTGAACCAACTTCTATTGTCCATTTTGGCGAACAGCGTTCAGCGCCTTTTTCGATGATTGACCGCGAACACGCAGTTCTAACGCAGGTAAATAATGTCGTTGGAACCCTGAACCTGCTGTACGCGATGCGCGAGGACTTCCCCGATTGTCATTTGGTCAAGTTGGGGACGATGGGCGAATACGGTACGCCTAATATCGATATTGAAGAAGGGTACATCACAATCGAGCATAACGGGCGTAAGGACACCTTGCCTTATCCCAAACAGCCTGGTTCAATGTATCACCTCAGCAAAGTCCACGACAGCCATAATATCCACTTTGCTTGTAAAATTTGGGGCTTGCGGGCAACCGACCTCAATCAAGGTGTGGTTTATGGAGTCTTGACCGAAGAAACCGGAATGGACGAGATGTTAATTAACCGTCTTGATTACGATGGCGTATTTGGCACGGCGTTGAACCGTTTCTGCATTCAAGCGGCTATTGGGCATCCTTTGACTGTTTATGGTAAAGGCGGGCAAACACGCGGCTTCTTGGATATTCGAGATACCGTGCGCTGCGTTGAAATTGCGATCGCAAATCCAGCACAACCTGGCGAGTTCCGCGTCTTCAACCAATTCACCGAATTATTTAGCATCGGTGATTTGGCAATGATGGTGAAAAAAGCTGGTAATGCAATAGGGTTAAATATCGAAATTAGCAACCTCGATAATCCTAGAGTTGAAAAAGAAGAACACTATTTCAACGCCAAAAATACCAATTTGTTGGATTTAGGATTACA
>JANNFJ010001215.1:0-4360 GCA_031379725.1 Calothrix sp. OTE_75_metabat_31 | reverse complement strand
TACCAAATTTTTTTAAACCCATCAAAACTTATGACATGAACCAATCGAACTTATTTATTGTTACTTGTAACGTAACTTACACCCTGCCAGCCAAGCTAATCAATTGTTTCAGGTTGGCAAGATGAATAACTTGCTTGTGGTTATCTATCGTCAGCCAACCTTTCTCATGCAATTTTTCCATGATTTTGGTAGTTTCATCGACGCCAATCTCAGTGACATCAGCTAAATCTTGGCAGGAAACATTAAAAATGTCTTTTCCCTGACTCGATTCCTGCCCATAGTTTTCACTTAAAGTTACTAACGTGTAAGCAAGTTTAACTGCTGGGGGAGATGACCGCATTTGTAGACGCATATTCACATGTCGTAACCGTCGTACCATCATTTGCAACATGCGGTGATGGAGTTGTGGGTCTTTAAATAAAATTTGAATAAAGCAATTTCGAGAAATACTCAGTAATTTTACAGGTGAAAGAGCAATTACATCAGTTGAACGCGGGGATTCATCTAGAATTGCCATTTCACCGAAAAAATCGCCTCGACCTAAAATAGCTAAAGCACGAGCATTTTCACCCGCAGTTCGTCGGACTTTTACCCAGCCCGAAACCACAAAATAAACCGCATTACCCCAGGAGTCTTCCATCAGTACAGCACGTCCCGCCGGATACTCATGCTCAGTGGAGACATTTAACATCCATTCCAATGTTTGGGGACTGGCTGTACTTAGAAGGGGAAAAAGTTCGCTAAAAATTTCTGTCAGCATGAAATATCTGCAACAAATAAATCGGGAGCGGAAAATAATGATTCGGCATATATTTTTTAACCGTATTTTCAACCGCAATAGTGCGATCGCTACGGCACAAATAGTGCATATAGTTGACCGCAACCTTTTCGGTAATTGGTCTTAGTTTCCATTACAACACAGCCTTTAAGTCATTGAGATCGGAGGTTTTACTGAAAACGAGCTACTTCTTAGCCCCGTTCACACTTGAATTGTCGTCAGAACTAGTAAGGCTTTTAATTTGCTCGTCTAAATTATCGATCAGACGATTTAAAGCAGTTAATGATTCTAAATGCTCGCTATTGATATTACGATTTACCAATAACCTTTTCTGCATTTCGTGTAATTTATAACTAAGTTGTTGGGAAATAGTCAAGGCATCACGACCTAAACGCGCTAATTGCTGTTGTTGATAAAACTTTAATGCAGCTCCTCGCAGTACTTGGAGCGTTGCCTCTTCACCATACATCCCTGGCATGACTCGCAACCGTAATAATAAACGTTGCTCTTGATATAAGTACTCTTTCTCGATTTGCTTGGGTTCTGAGAGCGTAGCTATCGACAAACCAGCAAATCGCTTTAACTCATTGAGGGCACCTTGAAATACCGAAAGCGGCAATTTTTCTAATACCGACTGCAATACACCATTTTCACTCCAGAGGACTTTACCCTCGTAGGGCAATCTCTCAAAATAAAGTCTGCCAATTCCCCCAACAATAACTCGTCCGAGTAATTCTTCTAAAAATTTCTTGGGTGGTAATGTTGCTAACAACTCCACAGGACTAAATTCTTCGGGTGCTGGCACTGATAAAATTGGCACTTTTGTTGTGGATGTCGTTGCATCAACTTTCTTCTCACTGTTGATAGTGCTGCGTGCCGCAGTATTGGTATCCCCAGTGCCAGAATGTTGATGGGTTGGTTTCGATTCGGAAGTTTGTATCGATTGTTGGTGGGTTTGTTGATGCGATGCTTTTGGCAACGGTTTTTGATTGTATTGCTCTGAATCATCCCCTACAGGTGGGATCATAGGGGTAATGGTAATCGTACTCGCATCAGCATCAGGAGAAAAGTTCGCATTGGGTAGCGGAATTTTTTCGATATCTGGTTGAGATGTATTTTTATAATTTAAATAGGCTGAAAGTATAGCGCGATGAGTATCCGCCGCCATCAACTGAATCTGGGAACTACAATTTACGTAGGACAAAATGCGATTTACATAATCGAGTGCAGCGTCGTCGTTTGCATTGACCATGCCAAGTATCAGACTTTTGTCTTCAAATCGCAAAGGCAAAATTTGATGGTAAAGACAAGCCTCAAAGGACAGAAAACTCTCGATGAGCTGGAATATTTGCCCACGTTGCGGTTCTGCGTGCCATTGAAGCTCAGTGTCGGATAACACTTGCTTTCCAATTGTTTCAATGTGAGTTGGTTTGCCCTCTGAAGACAACATAGCTTTACAATGCTTGATGTATCCTACTTTTTTATTCTTCCCGAAAGTTACTAACTACTAACAGGCATTTAGAATTTAGAATCATCAAGAACTACTAACCACTGACCAGTGACTACTGACTACTGACTACTAACCAGTAACCACTGACGAACTCAATCCTGACTTCGCAGTGCTTGTGCTGCGAGGTAGACTTTCGTCCATTCACCCATTGCTTGGTGCGTTTTTAGCTTTAACTTGGGTGCGATCGCATCAATACTATCCCCGGCTTTCCGCATTTCTAAAATTTGCTTTTGGATTGGGGTCAATTTGTCTGGCAATTGCTGCCACTGTTTGGGTGTCAATCCGAAATTGTGTTCTTCGAGGGAGGTTCCCAACCAAGCATCCAAAAGTTCGGGTTTATCTTTGATGGCAAAAACGCGAACGGCATGATAGCTAATTTTTTCGCGCAGCCGATAAATATCTTTGATGGGTCTATCTAACTTTTTGGCGATCGCATCTTGGGATTTACCTTGGAGGTACATCCGTAACCACTCGACTGCTTCTTCCCCTACGTTGTCTCTCAAGTAAGCTTCAAACTCCTGCTTGACTTCGGTTCGCAGTGAAAGCTGTTCTTCTAAATTTTGTGCTTCCTGATAATCAGCGATCGCGGTTGCATCTACCAAGTTAATACGGTTATCGCTGTCGTCGGTTAAAACTTCTTCCGATACCAACTTAATTAAGTCACTACCGGGAACTTGAGTTAAACCACCCCGTTGCGTCCGTCGTAAATAATTTACAAAACGATACACAAGCAAAGGCTGATTCCGGATCGGACGCAAACAATATTCTTCCACACTGGCAAATAATAAAGCATCCTTCAGCCTGGGGTCACCCGTCAATTGAGTAATACTTGCCATTTGTTGCTGCATATAGTTATCGCTTTGCAGCAATTCTTGGATGACTTCTTGCAAAACATCCAAAACTGAACGCTGGCGATCGCGTGACAGCGAAATCCATGTTTGAATTTTATTTCGTAATGTCACTAAGCTTGCCAACCGCGACATCAGGTTACGATAAGCGCGATCGCGTCCTTGACCCAAGTAACGAGTAAGTAAAATTCGCCACCTGTATTCCATCGCTTGCTTGGCAATTTCCAAGTCCTTGGAACCCATCGCATTAAATCGCAGGCGTTGGCTACTGCCACTCCCTCCGGGAGTATCGCTTCCCAATAACCAATCAACAATGCTTTCTCGATTTGTTTGACTTTGTTCGGGGCACTCAACAGCTAAACGCGAGTGCCAATCTTCAGCTAGCTTGTCCGCAACCGTTTTCATTGTGAGATTGCGCTCCTCGAAACCCTGTTTTAAAGTCTGCATCACAACCCCTTGTTATCCCACATAAGTTGTTTTTCATTCTTGGGCTGCACCCCTACCAACGCTCGATAATGACGATCATGACATTTAAGTGTCTACACTTTTATTACGTTTTAACTGATGACATTTATGCATTGGTTTCTAAATTTTTATGTTTTCTTTTGATTTAAAAGTTCCTAAATTCCTGCTTTTCGCGCTATTCTCCTTGTTTTGGCGACAATTTTAATTTTTGTAAACTAATTATAATCTGAACTTGTTACTCTAAATCAGTCACTCGTCATATCAAGAACTTTTAGACTAGCTAGAAGCCCTATACCTTTAGGTCAGGGTTGCTGACAGTACTTTTTAAAGGAGCATGTTATAAGCTATGTAGACGCTATTTTAATGCTGAAAGTTTCACTTTTACCTCAATCGGTTCAGGGTTGTAGATATGTCCGTTTTTTTATACTAAGTTATTTTAGTGCCAATTATTACAACTTACATAAAAGTATAAAATATCAATACAAAGATGCGTACATAAATATATATTTATAAATTTCAGTCACGAAGATTTATTTTATACCTAATTGTGTACTCCAAGTCAAAGGTACAACAAGCACCTAATACAAGTATTGTTAAAAAAACATCGCAAACTTTAAAGTACCCATAAGGGTACTCTTAAGTTTGCAACGCAGAGAAATATAAATTTATTAAATCAAGAGTAATTTACAAATGCGATGCCCTTGGCAATCATTCTCCTGCAAAGACGCTACGCGATAGCTTGCTTCCCCGCAAGGGTAC
>JANNFJ010001172.1:0-6425 GCA_031379725.1 Calothrix sp. OTE_75_metabat_31 | reverse complement strand
TGAACTCATGACTGAGGTATGCGGAAATAACTAGACTGTAAGTTAGTACCACAACACCCAAAGCATTCAGCCCAATACTTGGCAAAATTAGTAGGGCAATTCCTCCAAAATAGCCCAGGAAAACGTAAGTAATAGCGATCGCATTCCAATGTGGCTTTTGTCGGTGCAGGTAAGTATGAAAATCAACAGGTGCAAGATTTGTAGTTACCACGGCAGTCTTCTGATTTCAAAATTAAACTGAGAGCAATTGAGATGTCTTAGAAGTCTCAAGCGTTTCCAAACATTCTTGATAAATCTTTTTGAATAGGCACTGCTGTAGGTCTACAAATGCTTTATAGCCTTCACAAACCCATTCGCTAATTTGCTGTTCTGATTCAGGACGGTAGCGAATTAACATATTCAGAGCATTCAACACATGTATAAAGTGTCTAGCCTCCGCGCCGGAACCTTCATGCTTGCCGTGGATCAGAACATAGCACCAAGGATCGTACCGATGACCCCGAATTTTTACAGGGGAAGTTTCCTCTGTTAGATAGCGGTCAAATCCAGTTCCTCGGTTTTCATAGCGGATAACCATGTCTAACAACGCATATTCGCGATCGCCTAACATTTCCGAAGCTGCATGAAATCCGATTGCTTTAATTAAGGAAGCAACATCATTTGGAGTCCCTTGATAACCAGCTATTACCCCACCAACAATTTCCTGTAACCAAGCCGGAACTTGGTAGAATTGGTTGCGCTCTTGGACGGAAAGTCCAGCATAATCCCCTGCGGTCTTCAGGAATAATTGAGCTAGTTCGCGGTGGGTAATTCCATGCGAACCTTCATCAGATGCCGCAACCATAATTTCAGCAGAAATCTGAAATCCTCGATCCGCTTCTTCTATAACCAATACCTCTGTGTCTACGAACAAATAGCGAGACATCGCTACAGAACTAGCAAGACGGGCAATTACCGAAGATGCATAGCCATTAAAATAGCTATAGCGCTGGCAGAAGAGATATAACGCAGTTGGGTTTTGTGCTGCCAAGCGAACTGTTGATATTACTGTTTCATCTAGTTCCGGGAAATCAACTAATTCCTTAAAAAAGCTTTCGGTAAAAAGTGTCATAAGCTACATTTTTGGATATGCTGCCAATCTCACTCTATTCTCGAAACCTCTCGCTGCCTTCGAGAATATTACTGATTATTTTGTCAGAATTATTGACTGCATTTTTGTTGTTTTTATCACTCGGCTTTTAAGTATTTTTATGGCTAAATTAGAGTATTTGTATAAAGCTTTTAACTATGTAGTAATTTATTTTTTTACATTACAAACTCTTCACTTATAGAGGTTGACATTTTCCCGCCCGAATCAAACCGACTCGACGTGCTAGCGCATCTTCTCTAGAATCAAAAGGCCCCCACTTTTCAATAATTTCTAGGTTGTCGTCCTCAACTTGGCTGCTAGCGAGGATTTCACAATTACCAGCAGAACGCTTGACAATATATAGTTGTTGTGTATTATTAGTCATATCAAACCTTAAATAGTATTTCGTCTAAAAGCAATTTTACTGGCTCCTGAGACAAAAAATTGTCTGATGTCACGTTTGGGAGTTTACGATGGATAAGTCAGGACAAAAAATCGTAGCTATATCCGTAGCGTTTGCAAGGATTTTGACCGCTTCACATTTTTATTATAGAGTTAGGTTTATTTGTACTGAGTTGTCTGTAGTGTGAATTTTTGATTAACGGTTTAGTCCCATCTATAGGAATCCGGTTTGATTTTTGTAAGGTGCGTTACGCTAACGCACCCTACGTATCTGTAAGCGCAGGGCGTTACGACAACAAAAATCAAATAGTAATCCTATAGGGGATTTATATGCAAAGAGTTCTTGAACCTGAAGTGATGGATACTTTGACAGAAGCTACGGAATACGATGCAATGAACTTTACACAAGTGAACACAGCGTTTGCAAAACAAGCTGTGGAATTAGGTTCTCTATCTGTAGTTGTTCTGGATGCTGGTACTGGTACTGCACGTATTCCGATTATTATTTGTGAGATGCGTCAAGATTGGCAAGTTATCGGCATCGATTTATCTGAAAATATGCTGCAACTAGGTCGTCAGAATATTGAAGCAGCTGGGTTAGAAACACAGATTAAGTTGGAAATAGTTGATTCTAAGCAGCTTCCTTATGACGATGGATATTTTGATATGGTGATGTCGAATAGTTTGGTTCACCATTTACCCGACCCGTTACCATTTTTTTTGGAAATCAAACGAGTTTTAAGACCCAATGGTGCTATTTTTATCCGCGATTTAATTCGACCTGTCGATGAAGCAACAATGAATAGAATCGTTGATATGGTTGGTGCAGAATATGACGAGCATCAAACAATGTTATTTCGAGATTCGCTCCATGCTGCATTTACGATTAATGAAGTGGAGGCATTAATCGAAAGGTCTGGATTGGAAGGTATTAAAGTTTATCAATCTTCCGATTTACATTGGACTGCACAGAGAAAATATAAGAATCCGGTTTGATTTATGTACTCCTGCAAAGAAGCAAGCTAAGGCGTAGACTGCGCTGTGCGCTTAAACATCGAAGTATGTGTAGGGTGCGTTACGAGAAGCGCTAACACATCCTACGTATCTGAGGTATAGCTACTTTACACCAAGATAAGGGCGCAATGCCTTGCGCCCCTACAGATGTACCTCACCTAGTTGGGAACTGCCATATCGTGTTAATTCGGATGTAGTTAAAACCAAATAATAAATTAAAGCACCTCACAATATAAAGAATAGTGAAGTGCTGCTTTGAGCCTATTCGAGGTTGTTTGAAAAGTGGTTGGCTGTGATTTTAGGCACTTATTGATCCCCCCTAGCCCCCCTTAAAAAGGGGGGAACCGGAATCAAAGTCCCCCCAATACTGCTCGGTTAAGAAATTGATCCCCCCAACCCCCCTTAAAAAGGGGGGCTAAAAGCCTCATAAAGTCCCCCAATTTAGCGGGGGATTTAGGGGGATCGATTTTAGGAAAAAACCTTAACCGAGCAGTATTGAAAGTCCCCCTTCTTAAGGGGATTTAGGGGGATATAGAAGGATCTAGAACGTTTTGCTGCCAACAAGAGGACTTTTCAAACATCCTACTAGGGCTTTAATAAAAGAGAATAAATTAAAACTCGCCAGTTGTGAAAATATAAAAACCTTTTTTATTAGGGTTTTTTTTCACACTTCCGACCGCATTTATATTAAGGTCTGCTCGGCGAACAGTTTTGCCTACAAATTTTACATTCACAATTGCCTCAATTGCCCTGCTTTTATTATTAGCCAAAGCTTTTGCAAGTGGGGTTTTTGGAATAAAATTGCAAACTATGCCTTTTCCTAAAATTTCCTGATTTACAGGTCTGCAAGATTTTAGTTCTACAACTCCATTTTTTCCTCGTACTGCTTGTTGAACTTGAGATGAAATTTCTAATTTTACTGTTGGCTCTAAAGCTTGCACTTTTTGAAATTGAGTGAAAGTAGGAATTAATGTGGAAGCTAAAACAATAGTGGAAATTGCTAATTTAGAAATCATTTTACTTTACTTTTTGTAAGAATATAATTTGTGTATTATGGTTATAAGTTATTTATATTTGATTATATCAAGGTTGCCTTACTGAAAGATTAATCGCAACAAATTGCCGAAAGTTAAAAATTAAAGCTTAAACACAGTTTGCACCGTTGTTGTATGACCTCCTTTAGTGAGTGTATAAACCGCACTTTGAGTTCCAAGTGCCTTTACCTTAATCACTTTGTTGCTGGAATTTACAAACTTGAAGTTTAAGTAAGGTATGTTCGGACTGCTTTGCACACTTCCGCAAACTGAAATCTTAACTTTTTGAACACTTCCTTGTTTGAAGTATTTTAAATCTGTTTGTGAAACAGTACCACCATTTTTACTACTACTAGAAACATAGTAGCGATAGCTTCCTTCTCCTATTTTGTAGGCAAAGGATATGAACTTTTCATCGGCAAAGTTGGAATTTGGATCAAGTGGAACTTTTACTGAAACACCATCGAATGGCGTGATGGTACAAGCTTTTGTAATCTGAGCGTCCGCTGGCTTTTGCAAAAGCAAATTCACAGACAAACCTAGAAAAACTAAAACCAAAGGAAGTTTCTTCATTTTTATTAAATCTTTTGTCAGACCTGAAAGTGTAGTTAACTCTTATAGATACAACATTTATTTTCTGTTTACGGAAGTGTCAGCAGTTTCTTTTATAGAACGACTTTCTTTATAACTGTAAAAATACCTGACTGAAAACGCAAAATAATTTCTTCGACTACAACACCTTTGAGTTTTTTTTGGTCTTTCCTAACAAAGTCAACCCGGCAATTGCGAATACAGCACCAGTTAGCCACTCAAGAAACGGTTTATGCCGAATGGTTAGTCTCGTGGAAGTTAGAGTACTCCAATTAAAAAAATATCCAAAGTCGATATCGTAGGATAGGCGTCCCGCCTGTCTAGGTGGGACAGGCGGGACGCCTATCCTACGGGATCATTTATTTCTTGGATTACTCTTATAGATATAACCTTCATCTGTTTACCTCACCGTAGTATTACTTGATACCTATACTTGAATTACCCACAGGCAACAGTAAAATAACGGTCACTTTTACAATTTGCAGCTACGTGTGCGGTAACCCTTTAATGAATAACGACACCAATTAACGATGGCGATCGCCACTTCCTGCGGGAGTATTGTGGTTCCACAATCAAGTTCTGCGAAAAATCATATTGTGTTGTAATATTTACTTCAAGAACTTTTAACTATTGCAAAGAATAATAGATAAACTTAAAGTTTTATAAAAATAATGGTTCCTAATTGATTAGTTTTGGTCATTTCTAACAAATTAACTTCGGGATAACGCGAGTAAAAAGCTATGCGATTATATTCAAAGAAAGAAGGGAAAAGGGGAAAAGGTCAAATCCAAGGAAAAAGAGCGTTACTATCGTTGATAGTAGGGGTAATTTTTCAAATTTGGCGGGCTATTAACAAGCATCGGGAACTTAGATTAACAAGTTTATTGTTAATTGTCGCAATAATCCTCTGTTCCTCCACTCCTTCGATATCCTCTACTCCCCCATCTTCTCCCAGTCTCCAAGCCCAAAATTACCCAGGTGGAACAGCCGCAGACTATATAAATATGGGTATGCAATTGATTCAAGCTGGAAGAGTTCAGGATGCGATCGCCCAGTTTCAACAAGCCACTGTACTCGACCCAAATCTTGCCCCCGCACATTACAATTTAGGATTAGCATTACGCCAAGTTGGACAATTACAACCTTCGGCAGATGCATTTTATCGTGCTACCCAAGCCGACCCTAAATTTGCGATCGCTTACGCTAATTTAGGTGGTGCATTACTCGAAGGCAGTAACTTTCAACAGGCAAATGACTATCTACAAAGAGCTTTAGAATTAGAGCCAAAACTAGGTATAGCACACTACAATATGGGCTTACTTAGGCAGCAGCAACGTGATTGTGACAAAGCCATCGAGTCGTTTAAAAAAGCGATGGATTACAGTAAAAATGCTCCCGAACCACCTTACCATCTGGGGTTATGTTACGTGCAACAAGGTAAGTTGGATAAAGCCAAAGATGCTTTTCGTAAAGCCATCAAAATCAACCCAAATTATACTGAGGCTTACTATAATGTAGGTAAAATTAGCTTCGACCAAGCTAAGTATGTAGATGCCTTAGAATCCTTTAGGAAATCGGCACAAACCAACTCTAATTACCCTAATGCTTACTACGGCGCAGGATTAGTATTTATGCAACAGCGTCAATGTACTGATGCCGTGCAAGTACTCCAGTATGCTAGAGATTTATACAATTCTCAAGGAAATACCGCATGGGCTAATAATACCCAGCAACTTTTACAACAAGCGCAAAGCTGTAATTTTCAATACCAACCGCGTTAACTCAATTACATTCAGCCCAACCTCGAATATGCCCGATCTCTGTAACAAGTAATGTAGGATAGCGAAATGTAAACCTAGTGCTTTGTGTCATTAATTTTGATGGGTTAGAGAACAAACCACAGAGGCACGGAGTACACGGAGGAAGATTGGTGGGAGAAATTTTGTAGTGCGAGCATCTTGCTCGCTTTAATATAATACGCTCGCTTTAATATAATACGCTCGCTAGAAGCTCACACTACCAAGCGTTTTTTAACCCATCAGAATTAATGACACGAACCACTAGTACTCCATGTCATTAATTTTGGTGGGTATATATTATTGTCCGTAGGTTAGGCGTCCCGCCTGACCGGACTGCACCGGCGAGACGCCTAAGCTACGACCCATCAAAACATAAGACATAGACCACTAGTGTTCCATGTCATTAATTATGGTGGGTATATATTATTGCCCGTAGGTTAGGCGTCCCGCCTGACC
>JANNFJ010001158.1:0-2089 GCA_031379725.1 Calothrix sp. OTE_75_metabat_31 | reverse complement strand
AGCGCCGCCACCGCCTATAACCCGCATCCGCCCCCCCACGCACCCCGAACCACCACGCCGACCCGGAGGCCACGGGCGACAGGGAGGACAAGGAGGACAAGAGAGCAATTTATCTCCCTTGTCTCCCACATCTCCCTTGTCTTTCCATCTCCATTGTCTTCCCCATCTCCCTTGTCTTTCCATCTCTCTTGTCACTCCCTCCCTTTACCCCTTCGCTCCGCAATTGTACTATTAACATAAGAGATTCCCAGGGGCAAAACCATGAAAGCCAGTCACAAACTAAGTATATTTAGCTACGTAAGGTCGTTCATTCTGTTTCGCCTATTTAATATCAAAAGTAAGTTCTATTACTTGCTGCTGTGTTCTTCTGTGCCGCTACTCCTTGGCTTTCCTAATGTAGCTTCTGCTACAGAACAGCGAATAGCACAAGCAGCCCCCGTTGGTATCAACCGTCCAAGCTTAAAGCTTGGTAGCCAAGGGGAAATAGTTACCGAACTCCAAGCAGCTTTAAAATTGTTAGGTTATTACACTGGTGCCGTCGATGGAAAATTTAATGATGCGACAGCAGCAGCAGTTTCCCAATTCAAGGAAGCAGCAGGTTTGACCGCAAATAGTGTTGTCGATGCAGCCACCTGGCAGCGTTTGTTTCCAGGAGAAAGTAACGCAGTATCATCGAATACTCCATTACCCAGCCCAACAAATAGTGGTTTTCCCGTACCCACCCAAACAACAACAGCAGCTGAGTTACCTAAACCAGTTGTGATCTCAAATCGAGCATCGACTCCAGAATCAAAACCAGTTGCACCTAGAAACAGTGGCAACGTTCAACAGTTAGAAACAGTAAGAACCCCATCTACTACTCGTACAAACGCGAATAATCGCGTTTCCAGCACCCGTGTAGTACCAAATAAGACATCTACATCCGCAACAAATCGTAATAGTACGACTAACCGTTCCGGACGCACCAGTAATTCGTCTAATTCATCAACATCCACAACAAGCACTACTACAAGCAATCGTAGAAGTACTAATAATTCGTCTAATTCATCGACATCCGCAAGGACTCGCACCAACAACACCTCTAACACAACTACGCAAAGACCCGGTATTCAGTACACTGCGGCAGGATTACCAATTTTGCGTTTAGGAATGCGTGGGGAAGAAGTTTTAGAATTGCAAGAAAAACTGCAACGACTTGGTTATCTCAAAAGCAAGCCCGATGGAGATTTTGGGGAAGAAACTTTATCAGCAGTTAAAGCTTTGCAAGAACGTTATGGTATGGAACCTGATGGTGTGGCAGGTGGTGCAACTTGGGATATTTTAAACCGACGACGACGTACCCGTTCGCAGTCGTAGTCCCCATCGTGAGGGTTAGAATCCCGGTTTATCCAAAAAACCAGGATTCCGATCCCCACCACATGTCATAAACCACTCAATTATAAAACTGAAGCAGGTTTTGCAACTTGGCAATAATTACGAATACCTATTTTTAAAATATATAAGGTAACTGGAACTGCCAGCGAAACCGGAGGGGGTAAGAATCCTCCGACCAAATTTATGAGTCCCAAAAAATCTTCAGTCGGTTGACTGCAAACAATATCACGGCATTTATTCGCTAATTCCTGTAAATCTACATTTCTAAATTGGGTTTCGCTATCTCGTGCAGATAACTCCGCAAATGCAGCTTCAAGGTTACCGTTGTTTTTTTCGATTGTTTCGAGTGCTGTTTTGATAGTCGCATCGGGGTAATCTGCTAACTGCACCCGATACTGTTGGAGTTCTTCAGAGGAAATTGGAATCATGTGGGCTATTTTGGAAACTAAGCAAATATTGTAACCACTAATACAAATTTTGCATTCCCAATTTCGGGTTTCTTCTATCTTTCTATAAGTGATTAGGTAACAACCTCTTACATAATGATTTGTCGTTACCCAAAGGTATTGTAGGGGCACGAGACCTAACTGCCCCTAAGGTGTATTCGGCACGTCTAAGAAGTCTAACCCTCGATTGGCGCGAATTCGCGGTAACACCCTTTATATAATGATTTTTCGCTATCCCAAGGTATTGGGGCACGATACCTAACTGCCCC
>JANNFJ010001151.1:0-5235 GCA_031379725.1 Calothrix sp. OTE_75_metabat_31 | reverse complement strand
TGCAAGCCAGCTTACTGGGGTTTTACTAATTGACGAAGCTTATGTAGATTTTGCCTCGGAAACGGCACTTCCTTTAGTTAGCGAATTTGAAAACGTAATGATTAGTCGTACCCTTTCTAAAGGTTACTCGCTGGCTGGGTTACGATTGGGTTTTGGGATTGCCAATCCAAAGCTACTAAGTGGATTGTTTAAGGTCAAGGATAGTTACAACATTGATGCGATCGCATGTGCTATCGGTGCAGTTGCAATGTACGATCAAGCATACAAAAATGAATGCGTAGAGAAGGTGAAGGTATCCCGCAGTCAGCTTATAGTCGATTTGAAACAGCTTGGTTTTGAAGTACCAGAAACGCAAACTAATTTTTTGCTTGTGACTCCACCAAATAACAATGCCGAAAGCATTTATCTTGGCCTGAAAGAACGCGGTATTTTAGTTCGGTACTTCAAACAACCCGGTCTTGATAACAAGCTTCGTATCACAGTTGGTACAGACGAACAAAACCACACCTTGATTGAGGCACTAATTGGCATAAATTGAATTATTAATAACTTTTTCAAAAAAACCTTAAGTAACATCAATGACTGTTAATTATTGTCAGCAAGGTGAGTCTAAGAATAAGAAGTTTTAATTCAAGATTTATGAGTATTGATGAATTGCTATTACGTTATCAGGCTGGCGAAAGGAACTTTAAAGGCATTAATTTAATTGGTAGTTATTTGAACGGGGTAGACCTAAGTGGGGTAAATCTCCAAGGTGCTTCGATTTGCGAAGCTGACTTAAGTCAAGCTGTCTTAGCAGGGGCAGATTTAACCGAAGCGTCGTTAATTGGTGCAAATCTCAGTGGTGCTGACTTGAGGGGTGCAAATTTGAGTGGGGCAAAATTATTTGAAGCCAAACTGACAGGGGCTGTATTATACGGTGCAAAATTAAAAATGGCGGATTTAGCTGAGGCAGATTTTTCTGCGGCTGAATTAGCACAAGCTAATCTTTACGGCGCATATTTAAATGGGACGAACCTAGAAGGTGCAATTATGCCTGATGGTACGGTTCACGAATAAATGCAAAAAAAAGGCATATTTTTATGGATAAACGATTCTAATACAGATTTTAGAATCGTTTCAATAATAATTTCAAATAGATATATCTGTAGGGGTGGGGTTTCCCCACCCTGTTTGGGCACACAGCCATTAATGGAGAAGTTTGATAAGGTTTTTAGCAGCGCACTTCCAACATTCCTAGTAGTCCATGTCATTAATTTTGATCTGATCGAGAGGGCTAGAATCCGGGTAACTTCTACGAAACCCGGATTCTTTGAACCCCACCCTGCACCGAAGCAAGCAACAGAATTAATGACTATTACCACTAGTTTGAAGAACTAACAATTGACTTTCTACTTCCAGACGGTCTTCAGCAAAAGGAGAAAGTGTTAAGTAAGTTTTTAAATCTCTTACTGCTTCAGTAAACCGTTGTAAAGCAGTTAGGGCAACTGCACGGTTTTGGTACAAATCTGGATTTTCTGATTCGAGTGCGATCGCCTGATTTAAATCGGCTACTGATTCAGTATAGCGTGCAGCATCATAGTGTAAAATAGCACGATTTGCTAAAACCAACGGTTGATTGGCATCTAACTCCAGGGCAAGTGTATAGTCTGTTAAGGCTGCATCAGCTTGGTCTATCGTCTCTAACACTTGAGCGCGAGCTAGTAAAACCGAGACTCGACTGGGGTCTAAATCGAGACTGGTGGAGTAGGCATTGACCGATAAAGCCATTCGCTCCATGAGTCGGTAGCACTGTCCCAGATTTGACCACACTTCCCAATAGGGCGGACTTAATTCGATTGCCTGAAGATAATCGTTTTCTGCTGACTCTAAGCGACCCAATTTCAAATACAAATTCCCGCGATCATTATAGTATTCAGAGTAATTAGGGTCCATCGCCATTGCACTGGTGAGGTAAAAAATTGCCTCTTCGTTAGAACCAATGGAAGTGTATACTTGAGCAATATTGTAGAGTAAAACCGAGCGATGCAAGCGATGCTCGTTTAATCCCAGACGTTCGTTAAGCTGCTTGTACCAAAACTGGCAAAGTTCTGCTGCTTCATTGGGCTTCCCTTGACGGTGACGAATCAGCGCCAAAGCATTTTGGTTGAAAGCAGTGTGAAACAGGGTCATATGCTCCGGTAGCTGGGCTTGGAGCAGATATTCAAGACTTTTTTCTAAGTACTCTTGGGCCTTGACCAAATCCAGTTCGGGCAGGAAGCGAGCGTACAGTAAAGATATCATGTAGCAGCCTCTAAATAGGCGATCGGGATTACCTTGTGACTTTGCCATCCCGAATTCAACTATCTGTAAAGCCTCGAAAGGTCTATCCAATGCTGCGTAGCAATTGTATAATTTGACGCAGACAATCCAGTATTCTGGTGCATCCGGACAGTCTCGCTTCAATTGAGCCAGGGCTGTTTCACCGTACACTAAAGCATCTTCATAAAAACCGCGTGTTGTATAAATTGAGCAAGCCTCGATTCGATACGCTAGGGCTTTTTCTGGCTTGTCACTTTGCAGCCAATAATAAATTAGATGCGGCAGATTAACCTCTAGTTCGATTGGGTCTTCCCCTACACGAATAGTAAGTTCTCGCGCTAACCGAGCCATTTCTGAATGGTTTGTAGGAGTCGCTATATCGGCAGGTAAGTTCAATTTAATACATGCCCCTAAGTCTTTAGGGTTAAACTTAGAAGTTACTGCTTCGCCCGCTCCGGGGTCAGTTGCCACGAGCAAAGTCAGATTAAGATATTGACCGCGACGGCGTACTAATTCAACGAAGAAACGATGCACCAAACCGCCAACTCGGTCGAAGCGATCGCAAGCAATTACCCAACTCGAATTGGGCTTTCGTTGCTGCCAAGCAGCGAGAAGGTCAATTAGACCTTGGATGATGCGAAAAGCTCGGTCTGCTGCGTAGTTTCGCGTGCGCTCGTTGGCATTAGACACATCGGTTAAACTTGGATTCCGCACCGATATTATTCGCTGCAAACTAGGTAAAACATTGGCTAATTCATAATCGTGTTTGATGAGCAATTCGGGGGCTTCAGCCTGAATTTTTGGAACTAAATCGTTTAATAAATCTTTCAAACCAGCCCAAGGACCATCTAAGCCGCGATCGCACGATAATAGCCAAGTAGAAGCACCCTCGAATTGGGCAGCTTCTAACCATTGCTGTATGCGTAAGCAACGAGCTTCACCGGGGGAAGCTTCTAATAAAATCACCCGATTATTTGAATTAGGGGATGGTATGGGTATATCGTAATGCCAATCCATAAAATGTTACCTCTGTGCTACACGCAAACTACGAATCCAAAGCCAAACGCCTATGCCTTGAGGGGCAAAAACGAGCAATATCATTAACAATGCATCGATAAAAGCGTAAGGATTATTTTTGTAACCGGCATTGAAAATATTAAAAATAGCCAAATAGTAGTGCCATATTAACGGGATGCTGATAAAAAGAAGCGAACCAAAAGCTGCAATACGACCTATCAACCAAAAAATTGCATACCAACGAATTACGCGCCTTTCAGTTTTGGGAATGTGAGACTGGTCTATCTTACGTACCGAGGCAAATATCCGACTTAGCTGGTTACGCAGATATACCTCTGTATCTTTCATTAAGCTCTTGCAGCGAAAAAAATTAGCGAAGACGTAATAAAAGTCCGTCCGCACAAAGAAATAGCATTGCCAAAGTAATTCCAGTAAATAGGTAAGCAATAAGGCTCGACCGAGTTGAAAAACCAAGGGATGCAAAGTAATCCAACCACGATTATTAGCAAAAAGAACAAGAGTTAGTATAGAAGCAGAAACTACATCCACAATCGGTCCAGCCAAAAAGGGTAAGTAGCGCTTTTGACTTGGCACTCCCCAGATTCCGGTCATATCAGTTTCAGCCACCAGTACCCACATCCGATTACTAAACCCCATTCGGCAAGAGATACCGACGGCTTTGGCAGCAAGTAAATGCGCCATCTCGTGTAAAAAGAGTGTAACAAAGCCAATTAGAGTCAAAATCAACCGCATGAACGTCAGATGTTCGCGGAAAAAGAAGGCATCCCAGCCAGGAATTACATCTGGTTCAATGGCTACAGCAGCTAAAGCTAGGCTAAAAATTACACCGCAACTAATTAATACAGGTTGGCTAAAAAGCTTTTGTGCTAAAGACTGTGGAAAGTTGGCGAAGTGGAAGTTTACGGGGCGATTGGCTGGTTCGATTGTTGCCTTGCGATCGCTTTTACCGTTGATATTAGGTTGAACAAATCCCTTTTGTTCTAAAAAGTCCAATAAATCATCCATATCGGGAACTTCGCCATACTTTTGGTAATAGATCGATTGGGCTTCCCCTACCGTTTTACCACCTGCCAAGTAATCGAGTAGTTCTACAGCCTCTTCTGGTAATGCCAAGAAGACAGTTGTATCTAGATGTCCAATAACGACTTCTTCGCCCTCAGATTGTCGAGTAAATGGATAAACTGTGACAAGAATATCGTCTGTATAGTGTCCCATTGATGCCTTCAAGTATGGGATAGTAAGGACTGCTATTTTTAGGAATAGCAGTCCTTGTAATTAAATGCTGTAGAAATCCTGTTTAATTTTCAATCCGGTTCAGTTAAGAATAATTGTAGATTGCGTGAAACGTAGTGAAACCCAACGAATGATGCCCAAATGTTGGATTATATTTTGCTTCACCCAATCTATGTTATTTTCTTTTTAGCCTTAACTGAAACGTATTGGTTTTATTTCTCAAAAGGTAGAAAAGATTACTCCACACAATGGTTTTTCTTTTTTTGAGTGCATTTTCACGCAATTAAACCGAATCCGACTATCTTGACTTAGCCATTAGCACAGCAGGTGGTGCAATACATAGCTGCTCTTGTTGTCTTTAGGGTTTCAGCCTCGCGGATCGCAAATTTCTTCATCGATTTGGGCTTTGTTCCCTGAGCGAATTGCATATCCATAAATGAATCTCCTTTTTATTTGTTGTTAGGAAGTAGACAAATTTCAATCTTGTATTTTTGTTAGAGGAAACTTGTCTTGGTATTCATACTATGAAAATATTTTTAAATGAAGTAGTACCCATCGGGGTTATTTAAAGTACTACCTGTTATACGGAACTCCTCCGCAGATTTTTGAAAAACCTATTAGGGTAACCATTCAGATCCCCCTTGTTAGCAACCCACTAAGAAG
>JANNFJ010001090.1:0-2489 GCA_031379725.1 Calothrix sp. OTE_75_metabat_31 | reverse complement strand
GTACTGTGTAGCTGGGTCCTGTGAGGTTAAGTTTGTAAGAAACACGGGTGCTAAGGTAGTCTTTATCGTTGGCGATCGCAATTTGGTGATAATCAACGGAGTTAAGAATATCTTGGTTTAAATAAACGTTGAGCAAGTAACTACCAAGACTAGCTCCAGCATATACACCTATAGAACCTTGATAAGTCTCACAGTTGTAGCCTGCATTTTCGAGTGCTTGCCAAGCGGATTCTAAAAATAATCGATGTTGTGGGTCTGTGATTTCTGCTTCTCTAGGATTAAAGCCAAAAAAGTTGGCATCGAATAGTTCAACATCATTTAATACAGACCGAGCTTTGACATAGTTGGGGTCATTGAGCAACGCAGGTTCTATTCCTGCGGCTAATAATTCTTCGTCACTAAAAAACGAAACTGACTCAACACCATTTTTTAGATTTTGCCAAAATTCATCGATATTATTGGCGCCGGGAAAGCGTCCTGTCATACCAACAATTGCGATTTCGGAGCCATTATATTGAGTTGACATTTTAGGATAATTCATTTTTTTATTCTCTATATATTATTTTGACGTTAACGGTTGTAGGTTGGGTGGAGGAACGGAACCCAACATAAATATTAGTCTATGTAATTAATTATGTCGGCTGGTTCACTTCTTAAAAATTCTTCCTTTGTGCCCTTTGTGTCTTTGTGGTTCATTTTTCCAACCTTCCAAAATTTATGACATAAACTAATAGTCATCAGCGGTTGGGTTCCGTTCCTCCACCCAACCTACAATCCAGCCGCCTAGTTTTTTGTAAACGTTTTCTTTGCTGTACTTTACCAGCTATTATTTTTTCTGTTGCAACATCTTTTAATTCTGGTAATGCATTATTTTGAACTCGGCTTAAATGTTCTGCCAACAGTTTAATCGTTGGATATCTGAACATATCGAGTATTGATATATCTGTAGTAATTTCTGCCAATTGACTGTGAACTTGAGCCAAAAGTAAAGAATGTCCTCCCAATTCAAAGAAGTTCTCATTAATTCCAACTTGCTCAAGATTGAGGGCATTTTTCCAAACCTGAGCAACAGTTTTTTCTAAATCAGTTTGTGGCATTACACAGGTAACTGATTCGGAACGTTGTATTTCTGGCGCTGGTAAGGCTTGCCGATTCACTTTCCCGTTGGATGTGCGCGGTAACTCGGTTAGAATAATAAATGCAGCAGGTAGCATGTATTGCGGTATCTTTTCTGTTAAAAAGTTACGCAACTCGCTAACTGTCAGCGTTTTATTTTGCTCAGAAGCAACATAGGCAACAAGACGTTTTTCACCGTTTTCATCCAGCCAAAGTTTAACTACAGATTCTTGTACATCAGAGTGTTGATTTAGGTACGCTTCAATTTCGCCAAGTTCGATGCGGAAACCGCGAATTTTTACTTGGTCGTCAATACGTCCCAGTAGTTCAATATCTCCACTTGGTAAGTAACGTGCTAAATCCCCTGTTTTATAAAGACGATTTAATTCTGAATCACCGTTTGTATTATTGTCTGTTAATGGAAAGGGATTAGGAATAAATTTTTCACTCGTGAGTCCTGGTTGATTGAGATAACCACGCGCTAAGGAAACACCACCGATATATAATTCACCTGGGACTCCAATAGGTACTGGATTCAGGTTTTGGTCGAGAATATAAACTTGGGTATTGGCAATAGGACGACCAATAGGTACGCAGGTACTAGACTGAGTTGTATTGGTTTGAGTATTGGGTTCGTAGATGGTGACACCTATTGTTGCCTCAGTTGGTCCATAAGCATTTAACCATCGGACATTATTACCTACAATTTCCTGCCAAATAGCTAGCTTTTCTGTTGATGCTTGCTCTGTACCAACAATTAATAAGCGTACTGTGGAAGGTAAAAAGGTTTTTGTACGTGCAAGGTAAGATACCCACTCATGCCAATAAGCTGTTGGTAGATTAAGGACTGTTATGTTTTCCTGTGATAGGAATTGCTGGAAGTTAGTAAAACTTAATATTTGCTCGTTTCTAATTACTACTGTTGCACCACTCAACCAAGATGAGAAAATTTCTTCAGATGCAACATCAAAGCTAATTGAAGCGAATTGTAAAACTTTATCTTGTGGCTGTACTTGATAAGCTTGGGCAATAGCGAGACTATGGTTGACTAAAGCGCGATGGCTGACTAAAACACCCTTGGGTTTTCCTGTTGAGCCAGAAGTATAAATAATATAAGCTAGATTTTCAGGAGTGGTGCCGTTAGTTAAATATTGTTGATTGGCACTATCATCATGATTGACCATCCAATCACTATCAAGGCATATTAACTTGGCTCGATCGGAAGATAATTTTGATACAAACTGTGTTTGAGTAAGTATGAGTGAGAGATGTGCATCTTCTATAATATATGCTAGACGTTCTTGGGGTAATTGTGGTTCTAAAGGTACATAGGCGCCACCAGCTTTGAGGATTGCCATTATCCCTACAGCCAT
>JANNFJ010001074.1:0-15171 GCA_031379725.1 Calothrix sp. OTE_75_metabat_31 | reverse complement strand
AAAAGGATTGAAGTTTAAAAAATTGCAGGGTATTGGCTTGAATCCCCAATCTTTTAAGGCTCGGATTGTTGGTTCTTGGGATTTTTCACATATAACCCTTTCTCCATCCAAAACTAAAACATTCATGCTTAACCACATGCTGCATAAAGCAGCAGTGTCACTAAATAAGCTTCCTTTAACAATGACTGGTTCTGGTGCAACCAGTATGTCCCAAGATTTCAAAATTGATGGCAATTTTTTTACATCAATATATTTTGGATTAATCATTACCTTTCCCGGTGCAAGAGGGACAAAGGTAGTATCAATATGCATAGGTTGTTTTGAGCGTGTCTCAATAATGTGAATACGAAACTCATTTCCCAAATGGCGTTGTAACCATTTTATCCCGGCTTCGTTAGTCACATTACTTTTAGTTACAAAAATATCTCTACCACAGCGTACAAAATCTGCTGCATCAAAAACAATTTCGGATTCATTAATCACATAATGCATGGGTTCTCCATCTTTAGGAACCTTATAATTCTTGTTGTATAAGGAATCTCGTAGCAGAGGTCTGGGAGCAGAAGTCCATTTTGCACCTTGATCAAAATATTCCTTAATTAAGGGATAATAAGCATGAGGTTCAAAATAACGGCATCTCCATGTCATCGGTGCTTCAATAATTTCATTTCCTATTACTAAAAAACAGTCTCGTGGACAAGCTGAACAATTCCCCTTAGACTTCCAGTCAGGAGTAGAAAAAGTCTGACTATAGTCAGCTAAACTAGGACGCCTGACTTTTACACCTTCTGATTCGAGAATATGAATAAACTCATCTAGTTCTCTTTGTGCTGGTGCAATACCCCATCTCTTGGAAATTTTACTTCCACCAACGAAGGAAAGAAGATTATAAAGCTTTGCGGGAATTCCTCCTAATAAAGCTATATGTTTAGGTGGATGAATTGCACCTTCTAGCCTACCAACAATAACTTCCTCTAATGGATCCCATTCGTTGTATGAATTTACAACCAAATTTTCTGTTTTTACATCGTTATTTTCATTTTTAATTTGTCCATTTTCATGACTTTTGTCCTCAGTCATTCTATCTTGTTGCTCTATTTTGCTAAGTTGCATAATTATGTCCTCGAAAATTTTTTACTGTGGTTGATAATCTTTGCTAACAACGTTTCTAGATTTTACGAATGGTGTGAGTATAAAATTAGGGATTAGGGTCTAAAACTTTGCCACAAATGAAGTTTTTAGGATTACTGTACTGATGTTCTAAACTTTTTAACGCTCTACCAGCTTGATATACAAATCATCACAAATCCCAATGACCAAGTCATTGTATATAACTTCTGATGCCGCGACAAGGTAAGGTTCATCCGCGTCATTAAGCTGTTTGACTGTTAATCGAAATTGAACCTTATTTTTTTCCTTTTTTACCTCACCGCGAAATTTAGTTGAACTTTTTAAAGGACTATGAAATACAGGTTTACAGTTAGTAAACTTAGTATGTAAACCAAGATAGTACATATAGAAAAACACAACTTGATAACAGCCCTCTATCAACAATGTTCCTGGCATAACAGGGTCATTTTTAAAGTGCGCTTTAAAGACCCAATGTTCAGAATCAATATCTACTTCACCCAAAACTTGCCCTAACCCCCAAGCTCCTCCTTGAGGATCAACGTGTAAAATCCGACTAATCATCAGCAGTTTATCGCTAGCAAGAGAGTTGGGTTTTTGGGGATGGTATGCATCACCAAAGCAAATACTGAAATTTCCTTTTTGGAGAGCTTGAATATCCTCGTCGCTGAATTTGTTTTTATAGCATCTCAAGGGAGGTGAAAAAGTTTGTTTGACAATAGTTTGTCCTTGAGGAGCAGTGAAAGCAGGTAACCCCTTAGAATTCTTGATATCTGCCTCTGAAAAATAACCGGAATTGGCATAAAGCTTGATTAAAGGTCGATTTTTGTGATAGCAGGTATATTCATATTGAAGGAGCAGATTGTTTTTGACTTTTATTAGCTTTTGGATAAATACTTCTCCGCGTATTGTCTCACCTGGTGGGGGAAAATCATCTAGACATTCACATTGACAACTTAAAGCCCTATAGCGTAATGGCTCCTGAAACATCAGATCACAACCTATGTAAGCAAGGGCTAGCAGCATGGCATGGGAAGCTTCCAAGATGAGTAATCCGGATAGAGTATTGTGAACTCCATAAAAGGTATCTGGAGGAACATCATATTCCCACTCAACCATGCATGGCTCCAACTTACCACGTTCAGCTGTCATCTTAGTAACTCTACTGATAAACATAAAAGGAGGTGAAGGTGTTCGGGTACGTATAGCTCGATTATCCATTTCTTGATAATAAGCTCCCAGTACGTTCGAGATTTGTCCCTCTACTATTTCTATAATTTCTTCCAAATTCCAAATTATCTCTTTTGATTTATGAACCGATGTTTTGTCGTCTCCTTGGATAGAATCAGCTGTTATAGATGAAATAATTGCAAGTTGATTTTGTTGTGGAACAAGAATTTCTAGAGGTGTATTTCTCAAGTTTATTTTACTTATAGGAGTTGTTAAAGTTGAGCTAATGCTCTCATAAAACGCCTCTTGAGTTTGTAAAAACAAATTTTGTAATTTTGCATTCCACAAGTACTGTTTTTTTAGAACACTCTGTTTGTACTCGTTAAGCATGGTAAACTGAACCTCCATCGATTTTTTGTAGTTATCTCGATTAATTGTTACAACATCTCTATTTTGTAGATGACTGAATTGTTTGATATTTTCTTTGGTAAGAAGAACATCTCTTATTCTCGTACTACCGTTTATTAAGGTTTTAATAACTCCTTTTGGAGGAATTGTTTGAGGATATATTTGCAAATTATGTTGCTGTAATTCTTGATAGTTTCCTTCCCTAAAAATTAGATGGGCATAGGAGTAATCATTACTCAAAATGTTAACAGCCCCCAATCGCTTATTTTGCTGATTTGATAACTGCCATAATTGGGCAGACTGCTGCTGAGGTACAGTCGGAATAAAGCGATGATAAAGGCAGAGAGACATTTTGATGATGCTTGCCATACCTGATAAGACAAAGCTTTGACCAAGATTTGTCTTAACTGAGCCAACCTGTTTTTGCTCAAGAGAATACAGTGTATTCAAACCCAGTATTTCATCATTGTCTTGTGTAGCTATGCCACTTTTATTCAGTTCTATATAGCCCACATCTTCCGGTTTAACTTTGGCTGTTTCTAAGGCATTTTTTGCTGCTTGCCACACACAGTCAGCTTTAATTTCGTTTCCATTTCCTTGAATAATCGCTAACGACTCTAACGTAGCATAAACCTTGTCTTGATTTTTTTGTACATCTTCTTTTCGCTTGAGTACGATTGCACCTGCACCTTCCCCAAACGTCAATTGAGAATAGTCCGGGTAAATATGTTTACGCCACTCTACCTGTTCCCAATTCCCTGCTTGATCAATTGCTCCCACCACTACAGCATCCACTTTGCCAAAGTCTAGTAAAAACTTGGCTATTTCAATTGCTTTATAGACAGAACTTTCTTGCGCTGAAACCGTCAAAGCAGGTCCGGTAAAATCCCATAGGGATGAAATACGACTGGCTACTAAATTTCCTATTCCTGCTGTTACTCCTTCTACGTATAAACATGGTGAAATACTATCCTTCAAGATAGATTCCAGTTTATTTATCTGGACATCTGTTAATTGAATGTTGAATTTAAGGAAGCATTCCCGAATATACCAGGGGATGTTGAGTCTGGTGATATTACGGTGAACTGTAAGATTCATTTCCGTAGCGATTATGACAGCTGTATTCCTAAAATGCTGATGCCGGGTGAAACCAGCGTCATGCAAAGCTGTATCAGCAACTTTCATCATCAATAAATGATCGAATAAAATAGATCCTACTTCTTTCGGAGGGATTTTGAAAGCAATACAATCAAAGTCAAATTTTTCTAAGTAGGCTGCTTTTGGTGCAGGTTCTGTTAGTGCCTCTTCAAATCCTGACCAGCGTTCAGACGGCAAAGTTTCCATCAACTCCCGATTATTATAGAGTGTGTGTGCAAAAGCATCAAGTCCAACGACCGCCCCAATGTGTATATGCATACCAACAATAGCTAGGGTACTTAGGTTAGCCTCTGTTGGCTTGATTGCAAGTAAGGTCGGATGAGCGGTAATGGGGATATATTCTCTCAGAATCAAATGGGCGTTTGTGCCCCCGAAACCAAATGCATTTATCCCCGCCCTTTTAGGTTTACTTGTTTGCGGCCAGAGAGTATTCTCACGGATGATATTTGCAGAAGTTATCGCCCCATTCTGGGTTACAATCGTATTCTCAACGCCAATAGTAGCAGGAATAATCCCGGCTTTCATTGCCAATATGACCTTAATCATGCTAGCCATACCTGAAGCTGTCAGCATATGACCTGTATGAGCTTTATTCGCTCCTAGCAACGGTACTTTATCTTTGTCCGCAAAGAATTCCTCTATGGAATTAAGTTCCGTTTGATCTCCTAAAGGAGTTCCGGTTGCATGGCATTCGATATAATCTGCTAATTCTGAGTACTGATAAGCCCGTTCCAGCGCAAGGTATTGTCCCTTCTTCGATGGACTCAGGATATGTTTCCCTCCTCCATCATTGGATAGACCTATGTTTTCAATTACAGCATAAATGCGATCGCCAGCTTTTTGTGCATCCGAGAGCCGCTTTAAAACAAAAATACCTACTCCTTCTCCGATTTTAATACCTTCAGACGATTGATCGAAAGGAGCGCTTTTTCCTTGGTCTGGGAAAGCATTTAGCACATTAAATCCGTGAATAATATTTAGGCGTTCCGAACCGCAAACTGCACCGCCAATCATCATATCGACTTGACGAGTATTCAAATAATATGAAGCTAGCTCCATAACATATAATGAACTGGAACAAGCAGAATCAATTGCGTAACGAGTCCCACCCAATCCTAAACTTTCGCAAACAGTACTTGCTGGCAAACTAGCAGCTATAGCATTTTCGAGAGAAATATTATGTCCTGATGTTGGGTCATTGAAACGCAAATTTTCAGAAGTAAAAAGTTGTTTGAGAAAGTAGTCTAGAATTCTCAAGTGCATTGATGAGAATAGCTTGCTAGAGGACTCCGTCGGAAAAGAGAGATTGCCTAGAATTAATCCAGTTCTCTTTAATACTTCTTCATTATTAAGATAGCCACTATCTTTAAGGGCTTCCTTTGCTGCATAAAGAGACCACTGAAATATTCTATCCAAGGATATGAGCTTTTCGGGATGAACTTTATAACCATAAGGGTTAAAGTTAAAATCACGAATGTAGCCGTTTTTAGTATAGCTAATCCTGTCTGGTGTTCCCCGCTTTTTATTGTAGTATATTGATGGTTCTCTACCCATATCTTCTGCGGTTAGTTCAGAAGTTATATCTATACCATTGATTAACATATCCCAGTATTCTTCAGGACTTTTGACTCCAGGAAACAAGCAACCGATTCCAACAATGGCAATCTCGTTCATTGAATTTAACATCCTTTTTTAGTACAACGCTTAGAGATTTTTCATCAAAATATAGCAAAATTGAAGCCACTGAATATATATCTCTCCATGTTCATTGTGAACAAAAATATTTGCTAGCAACTTGTTTTTGCTAATTGAACTAATCTCAGTTGAGACATAGAAATCTCTATCAAAATTAAGAGACTGAAATTGCTCAACTTTTTCAAACCCCATTGGCAAACAACTACTGTCTAATTGGAAATAAGTCCATAGGAGTACAGTTTGTAATTGAACATCAGTCAAGTAAGGATTAAATGAATTAACAGGAAACTGTCCCTGTTCTTTTTGACTAACACTATGCAAATTACAGAGGGAAGTAATTTTGCGATCGCTGATATGCAAAACTTTTTTTATTCCTTGAAAATTTTGACCGTGAAACAGGGCACTTCCTTCTTCATAAGTCCTATATACTTTCCCATCTGATTGAACATCTAGATTGTTGTAAATAGGCATGCTACCCCATTCTTTTTGGAAAAAAGCTGTTGCACTATAATGCGAAAGCAAATGATTTTTGTCTTTTAACTTGCTACTTATTTGTACTCCAAAACTATATACATCATCTTTTACATCAATAGGAGTCACACGAGCTAAATATTCTTCTTGGTATTGTTCATCAAAGACAATTCCTTTGAGGACTTTGAAATTTTCTATAACTCGAACTTTCAAATTTTGACAAACATCCTCACAAGATTTTACTATCCAGTTTACAGCACAAGTTGCTGGTAAAACAGCATGTTTACGAATCACATGATGTTTGAGAAATGAATTATCCTCTTCCCGCATAATCCGTTGGCTTTCTAGCACATTGAGTTGCTTTATATGGCGATTATTATTCGGAAGACTTAATTTTCCAGTAACAAGAATTTGTTCTATGACATATTCTTTGGCAATTCGGAATTCATTTTTGAGAAATTTGATGCCTATATCAACAGGAATCAGATCGATATTGTTTTCTTGGTAAAATTTCTTGAGCGTTGGGTTAATCATTCCCCTCTCCCAGGGACCCCAATTTATTGAGACGACGTGAATCTTTGGAAAGAGGTATTTGAAAGAGTAGGCAAATTTATTGAGAATTTCATTAGCCAAGGCATAGTCTGTTTGACCCGCATTTCCAAAATATCCAGAGACAGAAGAAAATAAAATAATATACTTGAGTTGCTCTGGATTAATAATAGATAGCAAGTTCTTTAATCCCTGAACCTTGGGTTTAAAGACTCGATTAAAATCTGAGTCTGTCTTTTTCTCAATTCGTTTGTCAGCTATGTTACCAGCTCCGTGGATGATACCCGTAATTTTTCCTAGATATTCTTGCACTTTTTGAATGTGCTTTTCCAAATCAAGTTTCTGGGTAACATCTACACTGAGGTAAATTGCCTCTTTGCCAAATTGTTTAATTTGCTCTAATGATTTTCTAATATCACGTTGTGATATCAAATCATGTAAAAACTTATCAATTTCAATAGGAGTTGGTTTCTTTCCTTGTTGAATGAAATGATTGATAATCAGCTTTTTCAGTTCTTTCTCATCAGTACAGTTATTTACCCATTCAGGTTCATGAGGCTGTAGAACTGTACGTCCTAACAAAATGAATTTCGATTTATAAGCTTTAGCAAGTTCTACTACACAATCAGCGGTAATTCCCCGTCCTCCTCCAGTGACTAAAAATACGCTCTGAGAGTCTGGGGTTTCTTGTGAGTTGTAGCTAACACCATAAGCACGCTCTGAAATTAGGGTTATTCTCTCTCCTTCTTGAGTCCGTCCAACTTCTACTAGCTCAAAATTTGTGTCGGCTATTTCCTCTATGAGGATATCTGCAGCTTCGTTAATGTTGATATTGGATTCTAAATCAATATAACGACAACAAACATTTGACCATTCACGATGTAATGACTTAACTAATCCTGATAAACCACCACCCACGATACTACATGCTTTTTTCCCAGAAGTTCCCATCTCTCCATCAAGCCTAGTAACATTAACAAAATACGAATTCCCACAATTCTTTGCAGTTATTTCAAAAGATGATTTGAGATATTTAGCAATTAAAAAGACTAATTTAACTATCTCTTCATCTCTTTCTTGAAAAAGTTCACTAAGCGATAAAACGTTTTTAGTTACTGGATGTAAATGAATAAACCCTCCAATCAAACCAAATTTGTCTTGAATATCATCTAAAGTTTCTTTTAGGTGAGATTCCGTGAAATGATTTAAGTTTACTACATCAATTTTTGTTTGGGGGACTGATTGATGAAACCCTGAGTAGGCAGGAAGTTTTAGGATGACTGCTTTTTGTCCTTGCTGATGTAGTTTTTCTATCATAGCAGTTCCTACTCCCTCACCTTCCTCAGTGATTAACCAGATGTAACCTTCAGATAACTGAAACTTCCGTTGATCGGGTTTGCTCAGGATTTTTTTTTAACAACCTGTCTTTCAATACCCGCTTCTTGATCAAGATTATCGTTGTTCAAAGGTTTTGTTGCTTGATTCTTTGGCAAGAATTCCTTTAAATAATCAACAATTTTGGCAAGTGTTCGCAAATCTCTGAAAGCTTCAGGATCTATGTCAAGTTCTGGGTATTCCTCATGCATGGTTGCGAAAATCTCTAGCTGCTTGATTGAATCTATCCCCAAATCCGCTTCTAAATCCATATTTATATCCAGCATCTCGATTGGATATCCAGTTTTATCGCTCACCACCTCCAGTAATCGATTGCTGAATCCAGTCAAATCAGCTGAAGAAGATGGAGTAATCTCTTCATCATGAGCGGGCGCTGTTAGAATACTAGTCGCAGAAGCCTTTTCTTCTTCAGGAGCGGGTGCTGTTGCAATACTAGCAGCAGAAGCCTTTTCTTCTTCAGGACTAGGCGCTGTTAGAATACTAGTCGTAGAAGTTTTCTCTTGTAAAAGAGCAATAGTTTCTGAAGAGATAACAATTTGCTGTACGATAGGGTGTGTCGGTGGCGTTGAAACAGGTGTGTAACTAGAAGCCACAGTTTCAACAATCTGAGTTGTAGAAATATGACCATTAGCTTCTTTACTCAGAGGAGTATCATTTAACTTATTGGATAAAGAATGGCTTTCAGGTAATTCTTCAGTTACTGTTGGGGTACTGCCTATTAATTGACTAGCAGGTGATTTTATAGCGTTTTGCTCTTCTAACTTTGCAGAAGTAGGAAGTACTGCTTGATTTTCCGAAATCAGCGGAGAAATTTCTTTTTCTAAATAAATTTCTTTCAGCTTATTAAGAGCATCTGCTGGCAATTCATTTCCACGAATTAAATTTAGTTGATTCTCTAAATAAAATTCATGGTTCATATTGTAATTCATCTGATTTCTCTGCATAAGCTGAAGAAATTGTTCAAAATTCTGCATAGCTTTGACTTGCATCGGAGAATCTTGATGTTTCTCAACTAATACCCCTTGGTAATCAACAATTTTAGACAGCAAATCAATATATTTACCTTGATTTTGATTGAATTGTTGATGAACTACAGTTAAGAGATTTTGCTGCTGAATTTGGGACATAATATCAGTTTGATTGACTACAGGATTGCTTTGAACAGAAAGGTTTTGTTCAAGACTCCCATTGTCACCCTTCTGAGAGTGGTGATTATTTTCTACAACTGCTAGTTGACTCATGATTTTATCCTTCTTAGTTATTGTAAAACTTAGCATTCATAACAGAATCACATTTACTTATTGAGAAATGTATCAAAAAGCGATGTATCTCTTTCATTAAGTGCTTTTTCTCTGAGTTCCTTGGTTTTGGGATTAAAGTAGAAACCACCCTTCAAATTAATGGCTAAACTTCTTTGAGATTTAGATTGCTCCATGGGTTTTGCTATTTGATAAGGATCGATGTCTTGAAGCACAAGACCACCTACCAAAAGCTGAACTATGGAACGACGGAACTCATATTCTGAACTTTTCTGGGAACGAGGATTTATAGCGATCGCCATATGATCTCGCCCTTTGAGAATATCACTCACAAAATTGGTCAATGTATTTTTGGGTCCAATTTCAAGAAACACAAAACCTCCTTGATTATATATCATTTCTATCGCTTGTTGAAAGAAGACTGGACTTAACAAGTGAGTCATCAGTATTTTTTTGATATCTTCTGAATTCTGAGGTAATGGTTTGCTAGTTACATTAGAATAAACAGGTATAGAAGGTGTTTTGAACTCGATTTGAGTAATTGCCTTAGCAAAAGGTTCAGCGGCATCCTTGACAAAGTGTGTATGAAACGCATTATCAACAGCAAGAAGAGTAGATTGAATACCCTTAGCTTGCAACACACCATATAAATTCTTAATAGATTCTTTTTCTCCTCCTAAGACTATCTGAGAATTTGAATTGTAGTTTGTGATTTTGATATCACTGTAATGACTGATGAGGTCATTAATATAAGTTTCATTAGCATTTACTGCTAACATTGAACCCTTATGTTTTCCTAAAGAATTTTCAGATTTCATTGCATATCCTCTTGCTATCGCAAGTTGATAAAAATCTTGATCGCTGAGAACACCTGATGCCCAAAGAGCAGTAAGCTCACCAAAACTATGACCAATTACAAAGTCAGGTTTAAACCCTGATCTTTGAAGTATCTTGTAAATCCCTACACTTATAGCACCAATAGCTGGTTGCCCATGTTCAGTTTTCAAAAGCTCATCTTTCTGTTTTTGAATTGCATTCTCATTAAAAACAGAAGGGGGATAAATAATATCAGATAGAACAGACTGCTTTTGTTTGTAGAAGATTTGATTTACCTCTGCCAAAACTCTACGCATTTCCGGATAATTTTTCGCAAAATCTATCCCCATGTTTAAGTATTGTGACCCTTGCCCTGGAAATAAAGCTACTACCTTACCCCTCAAGTCCATACCAGCAGTCCGGTAGTAAATACCCTTTGGATGCTGCCAGTTATCTTTAAAGTTAGAACGAAGAGTGGGTAAAGATTCTTTCAAATATTCTATAGTTTCTGCGAGCGACTCACTGACAAAACCAATTCTTGCTGAGTTAATGGGAAGAGTTTGATTTCTTGTTTCCTTGAGATATTGATGATAATATTTTTGACCAGATTCTGATTCTAAATCATTCAGAAATTCCTCGCATTTGCCGATTAAAGCATTGCGATCGTCGGCATGTAATATCACAATATCTGGAACATTGTGCATTCTATATTTACCATCATGTTCCTGCTGATATTCTTCCATCACTACATGAAAGTTAGTACCTCCAAAACCAAAAGAACTGATTGCTGCCCGACGTTTGGAACCATCAATTGGTTGAATCCAAGGTCTATTTTCAGCATTTAGATAAAAACTACTGTTTTCCAGATCAAATTTTGGGTTTGGTTGAACAACATTAATTGTCGGAGGTAATACTTTATGATAAAGAGCCAGAGTTGTCTTTATCAAAGCAGCAGCACCTGCAGCAGTTCGGGTATGTCCAATTTGGGACTTGACGCTACCTAGAGCCACAGAGTAGTTTGGGACATTGTGCTGCTTATACACATGAGCAATGCTTTGAAATTCACACATATCTCCAGCAACTGTTCCGGTTCCATGTGCTTCAACTAGTTGAATTTGATTGGGGCTTAATCCAGCTCGTTGATAAGACCTTTCTAAAGCTTTTACTTGCCCCTCAAACCTAGGAGCATAAATACTTTTTGCACGACCGTCACTAGAAGTACCTATCCCTTTAATGACACTGTAGATTTTATTATTATCTCTTTGTGCATCCTCTAAACGTTTTAAAACGACCATCCCGATGCCATCACCAAGAACAATGCCATCGGATGCTGCATCAAAAGGACGAGAACGACCTTCTCTAGAAAGTGCTGGAGTCTTACTAAAACACATATAAGCCAAGATGGAGTTATCGACATTAACTCCACCCGTTAACACAGCATCACAACTACCATCAGCCAGTTCTGCAATTGCCATCTTGATTGCTGCTAAACTACTAGCACAAGCTGCATCAATAGTGCAGTTTGTTCCTCCCAAGTCAAAGTGACTGGTGATCCGACCCGCGACTACATTGCCTAGAAGACCTGGAAAACTACTTTCTCGCCATCCTGTATATAAGTTTTTTAATTTCTCTACAATTGCAGTAACTATTTCATCAGGAAAACCAAAATTTTTGATAACCTGTTCCCACTGGGGAGAATTATTTCTCGTGGCAAGGGAAAATGCAATATTTCCACATCCTCCAACTCCAAGAATAACTCCTGTTTTGTCACGTATTGAAGCCATAGACTGATCTCGGGTGTAACCAGCATCCGCTAAAGCCTGTTTAGCTACCAGCATTGCCATTAACTGTGTAGTACTAATTGACTCTAGGTTGATTGGTGGAATTCCAAATTCTATAGAATCAAATTCTACTTCCGGAATAAAAGCACCAACTTTGCTATATGTTTTATCTGGAGCGGAAGGATCTGGATCAAAAAAATCCTTAGGATTCCAGTATCCTTCAAAACGTGGGTCTTCATCAACTATTTCGATAATGCAATTTTTTCGAGATACAATATTGTCCCAAAATTCCCCAACTGTTTTTGCTTCCGGGAAAAGAGAGCCAATACCAACAATAGCGATAGGATTTTGATGATTAATCGGTTTCATTACTATTCCTTCAACACTTATTTGATATCAGTACTCTGGCTCACTATACCATTCTCAGTAAGACCATCAAGCCCTTTCATAACGCGCCGAGTCTGAAGGCATTGACAGTGGTGTAGTTCGGTGAGCCAACTTACTTAGTTAATGTCAGTATCTTGGCGATATCTACTGCTATCTTGCTAAAAATTAATCTTTGACATCTGCAAGAGGATGCTGGTTAGCAGGAGAGGGTATAAAACCTTCATCTACGCAGAATTTCAAGTATGTTGAAATTAAGTCCAAATCAATTTTGGGGCAGGAAATACCAGCCTTGGAAAGAAACTCTTCAGCATTTGTGGTATCAAGTTTAGCTACTGAATCAAATGTAGCTGAATCTGAAAATGATTCTGGACCGGCTAAAATGTCTGTATATAGAATCAGATTTACAAAAGAAGAGTTATAAATTCTTCCTTCCTTTTTTACAGCGTCATTTCTGAACAAAGAAAGATATTTTTCAAAGGGAACTATTCTAATTCTATAATTACACATTACGAGCAAATTGACAAATTCATAAAAACATTTTTGCTCGGAACTAACAATGTGAAAAGTTTTGCCATAAGCCTCTGGATTGAGTGCCAGATAAAGTGAAGATTTTGCAGCATAATCTACTGGCGTTACGTAAAAATACTCTTCTGAAAAAAAGAACAAACCTGTTTCGACAATGGTCTTAATGATAGCATAGTATATGCCTCGAACGGTTGTACCTGCAAGCGGATAACACCCAGTTTTACTATCACCAAGAACATCACCAAGCCTCGCAATGACCCATTTAAGTCCTCGATTTCCAGCCTCATGAATTCGCTGCTCTGCTTGCAATTTAGTGAGTTCATAATTTTGATCCTCAAAAGTCTGTCCGATGTCAAGGTCTGTTTCTTTAAATACTAAACCTTTTTCCGTACATTTACTACCCATTACACTATAGCTAGATGTATAGAGCATGGGAATTTTACCAGCTAGACAAAATTCAATAACTTCTGAAGTACCTCTCACATTAACACCAACTAATTTTTCATAGCTAGCTACCATGTTAACATTTGCAGCTACGTGAAAAACTTGATCAATTTTTTTGACAAGTTGAGAATAAACTTCAGGACTTAATCCAAAATTCTTTAGTGCAATATCTCCAGTTACAGTAATAATTCTTGATTCAAAACTGTAATCTATCCAATTTTGGACATCATAAACTGCAAGAATATCATGAATTCTTTTTCTTGCTTTTTCAGGATTCTCATCTCTGAGCAAGCAATATATATTTGCTTGTGTGGAAACAATAATTTCAGATAAGAGTCTTCCTCCTACAACTCCTGTTACACCTGTTAAGAGAACATTTTTACAATCTACAAGATTCATAATCAAAATTCAACTCACATTAAATTTACGGTTTCTAATGTACCTACATTCACACCACCATCCAAATCTAGTACTGCTCCGTTTAGATAATCGGTTTTACAGGTGGCTAGAAATAAAACTAATTCAGCAACATCTGCTGGATTACCAAAACGACCCACAGGAATAAAATCTAGTAACATCTTTTTTTGTAACGAAAAAGAACGCTCTTCTTTCTCAGCACGTTCTAACATATTCGTTTCGCAAATACCTGGAGCAATTGCATTGACACAGACACCATGCGAACCTAATTCTCTTGCCCAAGATTTAGAAGCAGCAATCATGCCTGCTTTAGAAGCAGCATAAGCAGAGGCAAAGGCTGCTCCCCAGGTTCCTGCAATGGAGGCAACATTAATAATGCGGCCATTTTTTCTTTTGACCATAAACTTGGAAAAAAAACTGGTGCAATTATAACTTCCGATTAAATTAGTATCGATAATTTTCTTTACTTTATGATAACATTCTTCCTCCAAAACTGGAGTATTAGCGTAAATTCCCGCATTGTTAACTAGAATAGAAATGTCATCCCCGAAGAAATTTGTAATTTCCTCACTTGCTTTCTCAATGCTTTGCGAATTACAGACATCCATAGCAAACAAACCTAGTTTTGTAGAAGAGCCGATGGAAGTATGCAAGCTTTCCAGCTTATCTTTAAAAAGGTCAGTTGCTGCTACAGAAAATCCTGCTGACAATAGTTGCAGAACAATTTGTTGTCCAAATCCACCTGCTGCTCCTGTGACGACTACTATTTTATGTTGATTATCCATTTAATATTTACTCCTCACATTATCGAATTCAAAATACTTCTTGATAGCACAGCAGCATCGGAACTTGTTATAAACTTTAATTTCATGCCTTCGACTAGCTATCTCGAACCACTGCAAGATTATTTATAGCGTTTTTCAGTTGGGTGTAATACATCAAAGAATTAAGGAACTGCGCTCTGAACGCGCTAAAAACCTCTACTTCATCCTTCGGGAGAACATATCTATTCTGTTCTTTTAAACTTTATTAACGCTGCTCAAAATCCGCCCACTTATCCCTCATTTATACCACCGTCTAACTCTATTATTGCTCCGTTTAGATAATTGGTTTTACAGGTGGCTAGAAATAGAACTAATTCAGCAACATCTTCTGGATTACCAAAACGACCAACGGGAATGTATTTCAGCACCATCTTTTTTTGTAACGAAGAAGAACGCTCTTCGTTTTCAGGACGTTCTAACATATTCGTTTGGCAAACACCAGGAGCAATTGCATTGACACACAGACCATGCAAACCTAATTCTCTTGCCCAAGATTTAGAAGCAGCAATCATTCCTGCCTTAGAAGCAGCATAAGCAGAGGCAAAAGCTGCTCCCCAAGTTCCGGCAAGAGACGCAACATTAACAATACGTCCATTTCTTCTTTTAACCATAAACTTGGAGAACAAACTAGTACAATTGTAAGTCCCTAGTAAATTTGTGTCCATAATCTCTCTTAGTTTATTATAGTATTCTGGCTGCAAAATTGGAGTCTGATGGTAAATAGTTGCATTGTTAACTAAAATG
>JANNFJ010001048.1:0-6726 GCA_031379725.1 Calothrix sp. OTE_75_metabat_31 | reverse complement strand
CAACAAATTGGCGAGATGATTATCACTTGAAGTTTGCCGATTATGAGCAAATGGGTATTCCTGAATATTGGATTGTCGATTACGCTGCATTAGGTGGACGCAATTTTATTGGCAATCCTAAACAACCGACAATCTCTATCTGTAACTTGGTTGATGGGGAATATCAGATTGTTAAGTTTCAAGATAATGATGTTATTGTTTCGCAAACTTTTCCCAATTTAAATTTCACTGCAAACCAAATTTTTCAAGCTGGTTTGGTCTAAAAATATCTTGAAAATCAAGATTTGATACAACAAGTTTTAACTTAATCAAAAGGGTGCAATGCCTTGCACCCCTACAAGATGTTTTAATTACCAGCAAAATTGCTGTATCTAATATTAAGAATTTAACTTTTCTTGTCTACATGAATCGCGTGTTCTTGCAATACATCAAGAGGAACATATTCTAATGCAGCTTCATGGGTTGCGGCTAAAACTATTGGTGGTGCAAACCCTGCCTCCATTGCTTCTTTCCATCGCGTTGCACACAAACACCAACAATCACCAGGTTTTAACCCTGGAAAACTATATTCTGGCATAGGTGTACTCAAATCGTTACCCTGCGATTTTGTATAAGTGAGAAACTTTTCGGTAACTTGAGCGCAAACTACATGCACTCCCATATCCATTGCACCAGTATCGCACAGTCCGTTTCGTTGAAAACCTGTCATTGGGGACGTGCAGCAAATTTCGAGTTTTCCACCAAGAACGTTTTTGGAATTTGTCATAAGTAAGGGGGAAGGGAAAAGGGGGAACGAGGAAGTGGGAAGGGGTAGGAGTTAGACGTAAAATCAGTGGGAAATACTATCTATATTTTCCTCTCCCTCTTACCCTTCTTTATCACAAAATGACTGAATTAGAACGCTATCTTTTCGATTTGCAAGGATTTATAGTTGTTGAAAACGCTTTAAATAGCGAACAAGTTGCAGGATTACAGGAAATACTCAATAAACTTGGCAAAACTTGGAAATTCCTTCTAGTTGCGTCCAAGCTGTAACTATTAAAGCTGGAAGTGCGATTGTTTCTACCGAAGCTTTGACTCACGGTACTTTTCCTTGGAAAGGGAAACAGGAACGTCGCACCTTATTTTACAAATATTCCCCTCAGCCGTCGGCTTGGGCACGATATAACGCGAATGAGTATCCAGATTTAACGCCTTTGCAGCGGCAAATCCTCCGCAATCCCGGACTTTCGGCATAAATGTCAAGTCAAGATGCCCAGTTTTAACCAAAATTGGGCTAATTCTTCATAAATATTAAATTAAATTTGTAATATGTTCATAATTCCAATTGCATAAATTGCATGAGTTTATCCCTATAGATAGTTAAGTCAACAAAATAGCGATAAGGAGGATAAAAAAAGTGCAACATTCATCAGTAACTCAACAAACGAATTATCAAACTTCGCATCAATCTAATATATGTACACCTATCAGCTTAATCGTATTAGTTGCTGGAACATTTTTAATAATAAAAGCAGTTACATATAAAGAATATCGCGCTAAAATTTTACGTCGGCAAATCAATAAACTCGAAAAAAATTGGTTGCTAGAATCTAAAAATAATAAATTATAAAATTTTCACCAAACCCGGTTTCTCCAAGAAGCCGGGTTTATATACCTTACGACTTACTATCACTCACCACCATATTGATGGCTAGTTATTTTCCCACGGAATACAACATATTGATAGATGTTGTAAAATATCATGATTGGAATTAGAAAACCTACAAAAATCAGCATAAATACCAGCGAACTTGGGTCAGCCGAGGCTTCGTAAATAGTAATTTGGGTAGGGATAATGTACGGAAAAACAACTAGACCTAATCCAAGAAATGTCAGCACGAAAAGTAGAATCGTCCAGATAAACGGGGCTTTATTTTTTTTAATTTCGATACTTTTCAGTAATTGCCAAATCAGATATATTCCTAAAAAAGGGATGGTAGCAAAGATATAAACAAGCGGTGCTTCAAATAATTTAGTGCGGGCACTTTCGTAAAAAATCGGCGTGGAGATAGTAATAAAAATCGCACCGATTAAGGTTGTATAAGCTGCAAGTTTCGCAGTTTTATAGTGATTGTCCTGCAACTCGCCGTCTGTTTTCCAAATTAAATAAGTCGAACCAATCAACACATAACCTTGAATTAATGTTAATGCTACCAACACAGATTGCCAATTTAGAAAATCCCAAGTTGTGCCAATAAAATGTCCGGCTTTATCAACTTTGATTCCCGATAATACCGCACCTAAAGCAAATCCTTGTCCGAGTGCAGCCATAAAACTGCCAATTCCAAAAGCAAAATTCCAAAATAGTTTGCGGTTAGCATGTTCGCGGAATTCAAAGGCAACAGCACGAAAAATTAGTCCGAACAGCATCACGTTAACTGGAATATACAAAGAACTGAGAATTGTTCCAAAAGCAAGGGGAAATGCACCGAATAGACTGCCCCCCACCAGTACCAACCAAGTTTCGTTTGCATCCCAAATGTTACTCAAACTAGTCATCAAAATACCACGTCGTTCTTCATTAGAAGCAGTCAGCGATAAGATACCAACTCCTAAATCAAACCCATCCAACATGACGTAAAGAAATAGAAACAAAGCGATGATTGCGAACCAAACCTGCGGGAGAAAATATTTGAGCGTTTCCATGTTTTTGTAAATAATAGACAGTAGACAGGTAGACAGTAGACAGGTAGGCAGTAGGAAGGAAGAAAACCCTAAGACTGTAAGAGGATGTTTTAAAAGTGGTTGGCTGTGATTTTAGACACTTATTGATCCCCCCTAGCCCCCCTCAAAAAGGGGGGAACCGGAATCAAAGTCCCCCTTAAGAAGGGCAGGGCTGATTCGTCCCCTTTCAAACAGGATTTGTCAAGATGATTAGCGATAAAATCTCTAAGTAAGGGTGACTAGCAAATGAACCTTTAACCACTTAAATAAACCGTAATATTGTTCATTTTCTTGACACGCGGGTAATAAAAAAACTAATTTTGAATCGCTAGAACCCTTGATTTTTAAAGCTCTTTAGGGGATGAATCAGCCCTGCTTAAGAAGGGGGATTTAGGGGGATCTAGAATGTTTTGCTACCAACAAGAGGACTTTTCAAACATCCTCTAAGGGCGGGTTCACTAAAAGACTCATCTGATAACGAGAAATCTTCATAAACCCGCCCCACCCCACCGACAGACCCCAGCACCACCACCCCAATCACAAATCCGACTGCCCCCGTCCCTAATTTTGTGCTTCAACTGGGCGTTCATCGGGTACGAATTCCCCAGGTGCTGTATCAACAGCCGGTTGAATTTCCATTCCTGGAATAGGTAAATTCAAATTCGGACCTTTGCGGATGATGCGACTGCCGAAGTACATTGCGGCAACGAACAGCATCGAGTAAACAATTGCATAGCAAATTATCGTTGTCAAAACGTTGCTTGGTGGCAAGTTGGAAACCGAATCCACCGTGCGAAGTTGGTTGTAAAGCGTCCAAGGTTGTCTACCAATGCACCGCACCATCCATCCTGTGTCGATGGCAATATAACCAAGGGGTGCAGCAAATATCCAACTACGCAGTAACCATTTCTGTTCGGCAATATTTTCGGGTGAGAGTTTGCCACGCAGCCATTGTAATGTACTAAATAGCATCAGTGCAGCTAGGGCAAATCCAATCCCGACCATTGTGCGGAAAGAATAATAAATTACACCTACCAAGTGAGGTCGATTTCGCGGTTCAAATTCTTTGAGTCCTAATACAGGTTCCGAAAGGTTTGGTTTAAATTCGAGAACATATCCAAGACCATTGGGAATTTTAATTTCCCAGTCATTTTTTTCGGCTTTGTCGTTGGGTAAAGCCACCAAGCTGTAATAAGTTGGTTTACCTGCGGGTGCTGTTTCCCATCTGGCTTCCATTGCTGCTAATTTTGCTGGTTGATAGTGATATACTTGTTCGGCACTCAAGTGACCCATGTAGATTTGTATAGGGGCTACTGCGATCGCACTTGCTAAAGCGATCTTCAATGACTTATCAAAGAAGGCTGTATTCCTGCGGTTGAGTATGTACCAAGCACTAATTCCCCCAATTACAAACAGCGATGTCTCCAATGTTGCAAAGAACATGTGGAGAATACTGTTTTTCATGAATGGGTTCAAGATTGCCTCGAAGTAGTCGCTGATAATAAACTTACCGTCAACCAATTTCCCACCCGCAGGGGTTTGCATCCATGAATTTGCTACCAAAATCCAAAAGGTAGACATATTAGCACCAACGGCAACCAAAATCGTAGCAGTATAGTGAATTGCTGGGTTAACTCGGTCCCAACCAAACATCATAATCCCTAACGAAGCTGCTTCGAGCATAAATGCCCAAGTCGCTTCAAATCCCATGATGCTGCCAAAAAAGTTACCAACAGCTTCGGAAAATGGTGCCCAGTTAGTCCCAAATTGAAATTCCATCGGGATTCCAGTTGCAACCCCGATACCAAAGTTGAGAATATATAATTTTGACCAAAATCGAGCATGGTAATAGTAGTCAGTATTGCGGGTTTTCAGCCACAACCCTTCTACAATTACCAAATAAATACCCATGCCAGTTGTTAGCACGGGCCAGAGCATATGGAATAATGCTGTTAGTGCAAATTGCATCCGTGATAGGACGACTGTATTCGAGAGAAAATCCATAATTGCACTTGCCCTGATATGTCAGCTACTCAGTGCAATTGTGTAACTGTTTTCACTACTCGATCATTTATCTTTATAAGAACTTAATATACTATGACCATATGTCGTAGAAATTACGTAGAAATTACGTAGGGTGTGTTAGCGTAGCGTAACGCACCCTAATAATTGGATAAATTCCTTACAATGCGTGTAACGGTATTAAAAAAGTAATATTAAAGTAACCGAAAAAACGGTGCGTTACGACTTACGTCTAACGCACCCTACAACTTATCCCTTCCCCCTAAAATCTTTACGGATATACAGCATCGGCAACTAATATGGATTTATTTCTATACTGTGCTTCGAGTTGTTGTTGAACCCGCACATCCCATGTCAGATTATATCGACGTTGGATGTCACTAGCGACAAACGGACGGACTTCACCAACTACAGCAACGCTTTGACCTTTATTAATTGCGACCTTGGCAGAAGATGTTAATAAAACTGGTAAATCTCCATCCCCAAACAACTGCCCTTTATCGAGTGTCATTAACACTGGACTTTGAATTTTCTTGACAACACCTGTAACAGTAATTTTCTGACCATAATAGCGTTGGGGATTTTGCAAGACTTGACCAGGTGTTGGTGCAAGGGAAATAGATTGAGCAACAATTACGGGTTTGTCAATGTAACCACTATATTGTTGTGGATTTAAACTCAACTTATAGTCGCGTTCAATTTCTGTAATTGTAAAGTCCCGCACTTGTCCGATTACTTGAACTTCAACATTTCGGTCAGACGGGAAATTAAATGGAACTCCCGAAGCATTCACAACTAGCATCGGGTCTTTTCGGGAAAAATCACCTTCTCGAACGGTGAAAGAATTTAAACCTATTCGTCGAATGGGTTTACTTCTAATAGTGATGCTTTTACCCATAAATTGCCTAGGGTTATCGATAACTTCGGATGTATTTACTGGTGTTAGCGGTGAAGTCGAATTTGTATTCCCAAAGTCACCGCTTTGAACCGACATAGCTAAAAAGACTAGAGATAGTATCATCCCTACGTCCCAAATATTTTGCACAAACCCGCCTTTTTTGGAGCTGGTATCGCTTTCAATTTGATAAGTCATAATTGAATATTCCTATATAGTATTTGTATGCAAGGTCGGCACAGCAATCAGAAAAACTTGAGCTTTTATTCGTGAGGTAAACTAATTGCCCAAAAATTGACTCAAAATTAACTAAAAGTTTGAGTTATCAGCCAGTGGGAGTACCCCATTGTTCTAGATAGATAAAGGTTTGCACCTGTATTTAGATGTAGCTACCCCTGCAAAGTCTTGATTGCGCTTTGTGTTTATGTCTAGTTACTATTTATGATTTTTATTAGTGTTTGTGACTCACACCACGTAATCGATTTTACGTAAGACACCAAGATAGCCGTTCCCAAGGGGTTAGGCTCGTATATCTAATAATAGGGGTTTAAATCAAGTCTGCACTCTATCATCAGAATGGACAGCCTTATATCGTAAGTATGAATATTATATAACAATTATTACAGAGCTTGTGACTTCAAGCTGTTTTCTTGCCTGCGAGCAATGTTTTCCTATTAGTAGTGCTTCGTGTCATTAGTTTTGGGGGGTTCAAAAAAGATTTGGTAGTGCGTTCGCGCAGCGTGCCCGCAGGGCTTACATCCTGCTCGCGTACTATATAAAGCGAGCAAGATGCTCGCACTACAGTAACCCGTCAAAATTAATGACATGAAGCAGTAGTAGTTCATGTCATTAATTCTGATGGTATATATTATTAACCGTAGGTTAGGCGTCCCGCCTGACCGGACTGCACAGGCGAGACGCCTATGCTACGACCCATCAAAACTTATGACATGGAGTAGTAGTGGTAATAGTCATTAGTTTTGATGGTATGTATTGTCGTCCGTAGGTTAGGCGTCCCGCCTGACTTGACTGCACAGGCGAGACGCTTCTTGTGAGGACTAGAATCCGGGTAACTTTCACGAAACCCGGATTCTGAGCCTCAC
>JANNFJ010001021.1:0-1726 GCA_031379725.1 Calothrix sp. OTE_75_metabat_31 | reverse complement strand
ATTGATAAAAAGGGTGTAGGGTTCGCTATTGTCTTAACTCCATTAATTATTCCCCATTCCCCCAAATGTTAACCAGTGTAGACCGTCTATTATTCGTGCGTCGCGTTCCCATATTCCAAGAATTACGCGATGATTTTATTGTTCGTCTTGCTTCGGTAATGAACGAACTATCATTTGCAGCAAATCAAAACATTTTTCGACAAGGAGAAGAAGGGCGATCGCTTTTTATTGTCGTTTCCGGTCGAGTTAAAATTCATCTCGATGACCGACAGTTAGCTGTTTTTCCTCAAGGTGAATCATTCGGAGAAATGGCAGTTTTCGATGCTCAACCCCGTTCAGCTAACGCGATAACCCTCGAACCATCAGATTGCTTGGAACTTACCCAAGAACAACTCTACGATGCTATCGAAGAAACTCCCGAAATTGCCCTCAATATTATCCGCGTCCTTTCACGTCGTATCCGCGATTTGAATGAAGCAATCAATGAATTTGGGATTAGCGAGTAGGGGGTGTTTCCCCTCTTCCACAGTGCCACAATTCCCGCGTAATATTACATTCTGTTGAGATAAAAATAGTCCTGACTTGCAAGCGAAGAAAACCATGTCCTGTCAGGGCGTGCCGGAAAAACTAAATCTATAATTTTAGGGATACTTAACTCGCTACTTTAGTATTCCACATATTCTTTTACCAAATCTTAACCTGATTTTACTATGCTCTTAACTCCAGACCTGCTAACTTATTACTAATTCACTTTTTGCTGCAACATTTGAACCCCCTCAATCCCCAATCTTACGGGAATTTAGGGGGATTATTTTTTGTATATAGCAATTCCCACCCAGGTCAGGTACGGGTACAAGGATCATTGGAACAGAAAACCGGGTTAAGCTTAAAAGCCTTATTGCATAAGGATTTCACTGAGGGTTGTATTAGCTCACTTTTGAAATCGCCAAGTGACCTCTTGACGACAAATCAAGGGTTTCAGCACCTGAAAACTTCTGTAGCATTCATGTAATACGGCTTAACCCGGTTTTTGGTTCCAATGCTACTCGATGCCCCGGTTTGGTTGGGTCAAGAAGGAAATTCGCATTGGTGGCAAGTCAAGAAAGGGGTGGGTTAAACCAGAGGTGGCGACGCTTAAAATAGAGGTGGCGACAAACGAAACTCCTGCTGTACAAGAATCTCAACAAATTGTCGCCACCTCCTCCACCTTTTACGAAAACAAAAATTTTAGTAATACAAACAACGAACAAAATTCACAACCAAAAACACCCCCAGAAAATTGTCTAAAAGATGAAGAGGTGGCGACAACAGTAGAGGTAAAGCCTGAAACACCTACACAGCAAAGTAGTCAGCCTGCCGCCACCACCTCTGTCACCACCTCGCCCGATTCTGTCGCCACCTCAAAGGAAACAATAAAATTTCAGGTTGGGGATAAAGTCAGCTTCCAGCACGCAAGCCTTACTTCGGGATGGTATCGGGGAGAAGTCGCAGAGGTTGTTACCGACCAGGGCTACTTCATTTGCTACATGGTCAAGAAATCTGTTTGTGCTTCTAACGGAAGCTGGGAGTATCAGCTATATAAAGTTAGTAATGATGAGTGGTTGAAAAAATTCACCCCTTAACTGACGTAGATATAGCGAAGCTGTCACCAGGGGCAAGATAGCCTGAAAGCATTGTTGTGGTTGGAACCATAATATTGCCGAGTTAAAAGCGAACTGATAAGTCA
>JANNFJ010001017.1:0-1892 GCA_031379725.1 Calothrix sp. OTE_75_metabat_31 | reverse complement strand
CACCAACCATACCCCCCATCAAACGAAAAAGTCATATAAACCCGCCCCCACCACACCAACCATTACCCCCCCAAAACTATATCAATCCGCCCCCCCACACTGCATAATTACAATAAAATCAACTCTATATAAATATAAGGTTCTAATCTTTAGACCGATTAATTATAAAATCAAGCCAGACAACAACTGAAACAATGCGCTAATTGTGTCAGTTATCAGGGTGTAACAAAGAGGCTATTATGACCCACTTCGGCATTATCTGCCCCGCCGCAACCGGACACATCAACACAATGTTCCCTTTAGTACGGGAATTGCAAAGACGTGGACATCAAATTACCGTATTTGGAACTCCCACCCTGCAACAAAAAGTCCAAACAGCAGGTTTCGGCTTTGGGTTGATTGGAGAATCCGAGTTTTCACCAGAGAAAGTCACTAAATTTTACGCAAAATTAGGCGAATTGCAAGGAATCGCCGCAGTTAAGTATACGATTAATGGCATTGCATCCCGCGCCGAAGTCAATTTACGCGAAACACCCGCAGTTGCCTCTTCTGTTGGTATCGAAGCTTTTTTGGTAGACCAAATATGCTTTGAAGGTGGCACTATTGCCGAACACTTAAATCTGCCTTTTATAACTATATGTAGTGCGGTAGTAGTTAATGAAGAAAATACCGTCCCACCCTTTATTAGAACTTGGGACTACAATCTAGCATGGTGGGCAATTTTGCGAAATAAACTCGGTTATTTTCTCTTTAATCGGATTCGCAAACCCGTCCGCGAGGTTATATCCCAGTATCGTCAACAGTGGAATTTACCCGCTTACTCAAACGAAGACGATACTTATTCTAAATTAGCAATAATCAGCCAGGAACCAGCCGAGTTTGAATTTACTCGCCAAAATTTACCGCCATATTTCCACTTTACCGGCCCCTACCATGACAACACAGGTAGACCAGCCATTGATTTTCCCTTCGATAAATTGAACGGGAAACCTTTGATTTATGCTTCAATGGGCACTTTGCAAAATCGTCTCCAATACATCTTTAAATACATCGCTGAAGCTTGTGCGGGTTTGGATGCCCAATTAGTAATATCTTTAGGTGGTTCTGCGGAACCTGAATCGTTAGGGAATTTACCTGGTGAACCGTTGGTAGTTAAGTTTGCACCGCAGTTAGAATTACTCGAAAAAGCCAGCTTAGTAATTACTCACGCTGGGTTAAATACTACCTTAGAATCACTTAGGAATGGTGTCCCAATGGTAGCAATTCCTGTTACAAATGACCAACCGGGGGTAGCTGCACGCATCGCTTGGACAGGTGCGGGAGAACTGTTGCCATTGAAAGGTTTGGATGTGCCCAAATTACAATCAGCAGTAACAAAGGTGTTGAGAGAAGATTCGTATAAATTAAGTGCTTTAAGATTGCAAAAAGCAATTAATAAGGCAGGTGGAGTTAGCCGTGCTGCGGATATTATCGAACAAGTTGTAGCGATTGGGAAACCTGTATTAGCTAGCACAAACCCCTAAAGCTGCGTATCTATATGTTGGTGTAATCTTATTAAGGAGAATTATTCAATATGAACTGGGACAATAATTCAATTGTTTTCTATTCAAACTTCCCGTTCCATGTCGAAGATTGGGCATATCCTTCTATTGAAAATGGTATTGGAGGAAGTGAAGAAGCTGTTATCTATTTAAGTCAAGAGCTAGTAAAATTAGGCTATAAAGTAACAGTTTTTAATAGATGTGGGGAGATGGAAGGACTATATAACGGTGTTGTATATAAATCATATGAACAAATCAATCTTGACGATAATTTCAATATTTTTATATATCATCGTTATTGGACGCATCCGATGCAAATGAAAGTAAAAGCAAGAAAAACAGCTGTATGGA
>JANNFJ010001014.1:0-10524 GCA_031379725.1 Calothrix sp. OTE_75_metabat_31 | reverse complement strand
GATTGCTGCTGACATCAAACAATACCAAGTGCGCGGAATGAGGACGCTAGGGTTGGCTTATCGCGTTGTTGATGGCATTAGAACTACAGACGTTGACGAAATGACTAACGAGATGACTTGGTTAGGGTTTGCCGCAATTTTAGACCCTCTACGCGAAGACGTTCCCGATGCGATCGCAACTTGTTTGGCTGCGGGGATGCAGGTAAAAATAGTTACAGGAGATAACTCGGAAACTGCTAAGGAAATTGCCCGTCAGATTGGCTTGTGGAATGAACAAGATGATAGTAATAATGGCTACTGTCATTTAACAGGACAACAATTTGCCCAGATGAGCGATGAAGAAGCGCAAATTGCTGTATCAGAATTAAAGGTACTCTCGCGGGCACGTCCGCTTGATAAACTCAGGTTAGTAAAACTACTACAGGAAAGTGGAGAGATTGTAGGGGTAACAGGTGACGGTACTAACGATGCAGCGGCACTCAAACAAGCTCAAGTCGGTTTAGCTATGGGTGGTGGTACAGCAATCGCCAAAGAAGCAAGCGATATTATCTTGTTGGATAACTCTTTTGGCAGTATCGTTAGTGCTGTAATGTGGGGGCGATCGCTCTACAGTAACATCCAGAAGTTTATACTTTTCCAGCTAACAATTAATGTAGTGGCGTTAGGTATTGCATTATTAGATCCGTTTATTGGTGTCGCTTTGCCTCTGACTGTAACCCAAATGCTTTGGGTAAACCTAATTATGGATACTTTTGCAGCGCTAGCTTTAGCTACCGAACCACCCCATCGTAGTGTCATGCAGCAAAAACCGCGCAAGGCTAAAGCTTTTATTGTCACACCAGTAATGGCAAAAAATATTTTAACCACTGGAATGGCATTTTTGATTTTTCTACTGGGCTTTTTACGTCACATGCGTCAAGATGGGGAAATAGATCCCTACGAACTGTCAGTGTTTTTTGCTGTATTTGTCATGTTACAATTTTGGAACTTGTTTAATGCTCGTTGTCTGGGGCTTAAGCAGTCAGCTTTTACAGGTTTGTCAAAAAATAAAGCATTTGTAGTAATCGCAGCCAGCATTGCGATCGGACAAATACTAATTATTCAGTTCGGCGGTACTGTATTTAGAACAGTACCTTTATCTTTGATTGACTGGTTAATTATTACTTTTGGAACTTCGATAGTGCTTCTAGTTGGAGAATTGTTGCGTTTATTCCAGCGTGTGACAGCAAAAAATAAATACGGCGTTCTAAAAGCCTAAAGTCGAATGCGTAACCCAACAAATGCTTGAAAATGTTGGGTAACACGAACGTTCCACCCAACCTACCAAATTTAACTGCCTCAAGGGTTTTCGGCATATTTCTTATAAATCAAGAGATGTGTCAGCATCTTGACTTCTAAGGATTGCTATGATTTCAACCACATTATTTTCAATGCGGTAATAGATGCTATTCACACCACATACGCTGCGGCGATAGCCTTTACGGATAAAATCAACTTCAGGGTATAAATAGGGCTGTACAGCTATCTGCTCAAAGCGGTCAAACAGGTCATTATAATACTGGTCTGCGGCTGCTTCACCCCATGTCTCAAAGCCATAAAAATAAATTTGCCGCAAGTGTTCCTTGGCCGTTTGCGTCAATCTATAATTACCCATTACTGAGCAGTATGACGCTTAAATTCTGCAAGAAAATCCGAACGGTCAGGGGTGACAAAGCCACTTTGCTCTGCCTGAATTAGCACTTCGCGGATTTCTTCAATTTTCTCTTGTTTGGCACGAGCCTTGCGTATCAGGTCATTCACTACATCACTTTTGCTAACGTACTCCTGACTTTCTACCTGTGCTTTTAACCAGGCATCATTCGGGGGTGTAAGTGAAATGCTTTGGCGGGTCATAATTTTTTTTTGAGCATCTGGTGCAATTATACATCATAATTGCACCATTGAGGGGTTAAACACAAATTGCCCATTTGTAGTATTACTATTCAATCCTTAATTTTTTCAAACCAAGGGATGAAGAATAATATGCCCTAAATTGCCAGAATCAGACAAAATGGGAAGAGGTAAAAAATGATTAAATCGTGGATGGTGATTGGGGGTGTAGCTTTTTTAGTTGCACTAGGGGCTAATGTATTCACACCAAGCGACACCAAGTGGTTTAATCGCTTACAACGTCCACGTTGGTTGACTTTCGAGAAATTGATTCCTTTAATTTGGACTGTGGTGTTTATTTGTGGTGCTTGGTCTGCTTATGTTGTTTGGGAAAAGAACCCCGGTAACGGCAGTACTTGGTTTCTGATGGCAATGTATCTGCTATTGGAAATAGTCACAATTGCTTACACCCCCGTCATGTTTCGCCTACGCAGCTTGAAGGTAGGTACAATCGTAGGTGGAGTTGGTTTTGTAATTTCTTTGTTGCTGGCTTTAGGGGTTCTTGGTGTTTCGGGTACGGCAGCTTTACTACTTTTGCCTTACTTGCTTTGGAGTCCGATTGGTACTTACACAACCTGGGAAATGGGTCGTCTTAATCCTCACGATGCTTAGTAGACATTATTGTATAGGTAGCATCCCAATATTAAAATTAATACTTACCCTATCTTCACCACTTAGGTTACTTTCTGCACCATGCATTAACCAACTAGGAAATATTAACATAGTTCCCTCGTAAGCTTTATAAGTAATTCGAGGTAAAGTCCACATATTAAATTCCGAAACTGGTGGTACCAGGATTTGTGCTGCTGGTCTAGGGTCATTAAAAAACACTCCACCACAGTTTAATGGTGCTTTCACATAATAGACACCACTTAATAGTGAATTTGAGTAATTTTGGACTGAATTAGAATTATAGTTATATTGATTATTAATTAGTGCCCAACAATTGGTGATATCAATTGTAAATTTACTCAAATCCCAGCATAAGAAAGTTGCCGCTTCCATGACATTGTTTGTCACAATTGTCATGAAATCATTATAGGTTTTGCGCCAATGCCAGCTATCGATGCTATCCAATCCTAAAATATTAGATACTTCTTTCGCTGGATTATATTGACTGTAGCCGCCGTAAATTGCCTCTGAAAGTTCTTGATTCATCTCTTGGCAATCATCAACTTTGAACATCCAAATCGGAGTAGGAAACCAATCGTTTCTATTGCCAGCCATAAAGTTTATTAAATCGAGGTAAAGTTAATTATTTTAATACAAATAAGATAAGATTTTAAGCTAGAAAATGAAAGAGAAGCCTAATACAAATCTAAACTATTATCATAAATTCACCTATTTTTTTTACTTTGATAGTAATTATTATTTTAGATAAAATCTGCATAAAACTAATTTTGTAAGTATATTTAACTAGGGCAATCTGTATTAATTTTCGGCTTACCTTGGTTTAAATGCATACTATAATTTCGATGATTTCCAGTTGAAAAATCCAGGTTTATCAAATAAACAAAACGTTTATAGCAGTTCCCAGCTAGGTGAGGTACATATGTAGGGGCGCAAGGCATTGCGCCCCGATCTTGGTGTAAAATGGCTGTATCTCAGTAGGTTGAGAAACGCTATATACTAGACTCATATAAAACAATTTATTGATTTTCGTCAAGTTTTAGGCATTAGTTGCTAAATTTAATAATGGCAGAACAGTTTGTTGTCGGTGTCATTAATCTTAACCTTTTTGAGAGGGATTATATCCCTCACGCATGGACTAAATATCCTTACGAATCGATAATTATTGACATACACCCTCCAATTCTCTCATAAGTTAGGTGTCTGAGTATCCTACTTTCCAACCATAGGCTGATTTAACGTACTATTAGGATTGCCAGAATTACCAAGCATAGATTTATAAAAATCATTGGTATTGATGTCATGTTTAAATCTTGGATGGTAATCGGGGTAGTTACATTATTGGTTAGTATTGGTAGTTTCTTTATTACACCACGCGATATTAAATGGTTTGCAAAACTCAGCCGTCCGCAATGGTTAGTTTTTGAACCGCTAATTCCATTTATTTGGACTTTCGTTTTTGTGACTGGTGCGGCTTCTGCGAATATTGTCTGGCAAAAGAATCCTGGTAGCTTGATGACTTGGTTCTTGATGGGTTTATATTTACTGCTAGAAATTGTTACTGTTACCTACATTCCCTTAATGCTGAGATTACGCAGTTTGCGAGTCGGGGAAATTGTCGGTTCATCGGGTATGGTTTTGGGTTTCTTATTGGGTTTGGCAGTTTTACCCATTTCTGGTATGGCAGCTTTGTTACTCGTCCCTTATTTGCTATGGAGTCCAGTGGGGGCTTATACAACTGAAGAGTTAATCCAGTTAAATCCTCAAGATGCATAAAAGAAGGGGAGGGGGAAAGGAAAGGGCTGTTTCATTCTTTGAAAATAATTATGTTTAGCCAACGGTATTGTAAGGGCGGGGTAACCCCGCCCCTACGACTATCTAAAATACCAACGAGAAATCATTCGTTCAGTATGACAAAAGTTTAGATTTTACGCCTTTGCAGTATAGAAGCTGTATTACTAATTTTTCCCTTTCCCTAATTTTTAAACTCTTCCATATATTGCAGTCATAGAACTACCTGAATTAGTTTCATTATGCAACCAAGCCCACATTTGGTCGCCGAATGAAAAATGCCACCATTCACGGGGATTACGATGAAAACCCACTTTCTCCATTACATCACACAATAATTGCCGATTTGCTTGATATTGAGATGCTTGGGGATGCGAATTTTTGAGATAATAATCGGGAAGCGATCGCATTGACATTTCGTCAATTGGCGAACCCATATCAACCGTATTTCCACTACTATCCATCAATGTCACATCTACGGCAGCACCAGTACTGTGAGGAGGTGGAGTCTTTATATCTAAACTCGGTGCAGCCCAGATTTTATAGACTTCTGACCACAAATCCTCAAGTTGCACCTGTGTCAATTCCGACTCAATTAGCCCTCTTTCGCGTAAAGCTTGGGCAAAACTATAATCAACCATAAATTGCTGCACGGCAACCGGACGATAGGCATCAAAAATTTCAATTTTCCAACCAGGATATTTTTGAATAAGATAATTTTGTGCCGCAATCAGCTTATCAACAACACCCTTACGCAAAAAATACGGAGAATGTCCCCCATAAGGTGCCCCAAGTTTTTCATAGGGATGGGGAGTAACTAGCGCAAACAAATCCGCTGGTATCTCGATTAGTGGTTCATTGCAGTCTGCGATCGCAATACTATGATAAGGTCTTACTGGCATTAATTAGTTAGTAGTTAGTAACTAATAGTTATTCGTCATTAGTTATTCGTCATCAGGACTGCGACGGGCATGGGCGGGGAGACCCCGCCCCTACTTGCTAACCTTCCCCGGTACAGGGTCGTAACCACCGGGGTGGAAAGGATGACACCGGAGAATGCGACGCATCCCCAACCAAGTCCCTTTTACCACACCAAACCGTTCAATTGCCTCCATAGCATACATCGAACAAGTCGGTTGAAAGCGACATGTGGGAGGCAACAAGGGGGAAATAAACATTCGGTAGCCCCGAATTGACCAAATAAATAGTATTTTCATAATTCTGCCAAAATCCTATAATTTAATAACATAAGTTAAAATTTTTCGTGTCACATCTTTGATAAATCTAATCACCAATTTTGATTCCGCATATCCTCTCTGGTTACAAATTACCAGCGTTGTCGCTTGGCTTTCACTTGTTCTGTCTATTGCTTGGGTAGCTGGTCGTACAAGAAAAAACTCAGAAATCGTGCGGAAAATTGTTCACATCGGCACGGGTAACGTTATTTTACTGGCTTGGTGGCTTGATATGCCGCCAATCCTGGGTATTACTGCTTCGATTCTAGCGGGTGGATTCACTTTGCTGTCTTATCGTTTACCGATTTTACCTGGTATAAATAGTGTTGGACGCAAAAGTTTGGGTACTTTCTTCTATTCGGTTAGTATTGGAATTTTAGTAGCTTGCTTCTGGTACTTAAATCAACCTCAATACGCAGTACTAGGTATTTTAATCATGGCTTGGGGTGACGGATTTGCTGCATTAATTGGACAGCGTTTTGGCAAACACAAGTATCATATTTTTGGCGGACAAAAAAGCTGGGAAGGTTCATTGACAATGACCGCACTCAGCTATGTTATCTGTAGTTTAATTTTATATAATATTCAAGGCAACATCTGGCAAACCTGGGTAGTGTCGCTTGTTGTCGCAGTTATAGCGACTGGTTTGGAAATGCTTTCTTATCTTGGTATTGATAATTTAACTGTTCCTTTAGGAAGTGCAGCTTTAGCTTTTTTCTTAAATCAATTTTTGAAGTAGTCAGTGGTCAGTGGTTAATGGTCAGTGGTCAATGGTCGGTGGTCAGTGGTCAGTGGTCAGTGGTTTGTAGTGGTCAGTGGTTAGTAGTGGTCAGTAGGGAAGCGGTAGTACAGCAACCATAGGTTTTGAATAATTTTAACCCATAGAGACGTTACATGTAACGTCTCTACGGAGTTTACGAGTTTGCGATTCCGAGTCCGAGTCGTATTGGGAGTGGGACTGGTAACTGTCACTTAATTCCTACTCCCCTACTCCCCTATACCCCTACACCCCCAATACTACGTAGGTTTTGGATAGTCGAGGGGACTAAAAACCCGGATTCTTGAAGAATCCGGGTTTCTAATTTTCCCCTAGCCGAGTAGTATTGCTTAAATCCCTACACCCTAATGGTTGTAACCATTGTTTTGGTATCCGTAACCTTGGTTATGTCCTTGATTTTGGTGATGTCCGCTGTTATGGTGTTGGGGTTGGTACGAATTGTTGTGATATCCGCTGTTGTGACGGGGATGATACGAATTTTGATGATAAGAGTTTTGACGGTAGTAGCTGCGTTGCGGACGGTAGGAGTTTTGATAGTATCCTCCACTACGAGAACCGCGATAATTATTATCATCGCAATCGTTTCGGTTGTAGTTACGATTTGCGTAATATGTCGGTTCTTGGATTGCGTTGTGTACCGATTGCGACGAACTTTCAGTGTTGACAGCAGCTTTGGCCTCAACTGCACCAAGTCCTAAATAAGCGGGCAATAGTAACGTACTAACTGCTAATTTCCAAAACATATCTTACTCCTAATTTATGCGTGCTGTCTTGCTTTTTGCGAACCTTTAGCTTGCTGCTGGGGGTTGCTGTGATGCAGAAAGTTTAAGCATCTATAAATGAGTTATCACAGAATTCATTCCTCAAGTAGTTACCTGCGATCGCATCTTTGCTTTCACAAGAACCTTTATTATTTATTTACAATACTTTATATACCTTAACTTTTTTGGCAAAGCAAATAGCTGAAATTAGCAACTAACTTAGGACAGTTTATTAGAGGTGAGTTAATACATATGACTGAGATTCTGTAAAAAGAATAGCAGAATATATAACACCAGACAGAATATAAAATAAGTAAAGCCACTGCTATAGATAGAGTAAAAATAAGGCGTTGCTACAGCAAGATAAAGAGCAAATACGGCAATGACTTGCCGATAAAAATTGAATTGTATCGCACAATGGCAACGATGAAAATAATATGACTTTTTTTAATAATTCAGTACCTCCGTTACGTCGCAAGCAAGCAACTTTAGATATTCTCGATATAGAAGGACTTTGGCTAGTTAACTGGAAAATTGGTAAATTTATTCTTCATTCAAGCTTTTATACTCGTGTCGATCAAGCTTTCATACTTTGGAGTTTGCTATTAATTCCGATGTTTGCCACAGCACAATTTTTACCCGTGAGTTGGAGTTTGCAAGCAACCTTATGGTCTGTACTTAGCTGCATTGGTACTTTTGTCATGGTCAATTGGACTCGTTATTGGGTAGACCGCAGACAAGTTACTTGGATACTTTACTGTTGGACGGCATTGATGGTTGGAGGACTTGTATTAACCGACTTAGGAATTTTTTTCGGGTGGGGAGAAATATTAATGAATTTGTGCCCCCTGTGGTTGGGACTGAGTGCGATGGGTTATTTGTGTACTGGATTTGCAGTGCGATCGCGTACTCTAATTTGCGCGGGTACTGTACACCTTATTGGCATATTCATCTTACCCTATTTTAGCAGTTGGCAATTTATTGTTACAGGTGGATTAATGGTTTCTTGCTTGTTGCTTCTGGCGGAATTTGAATGGGATCATCTTTGAGAGGGGCAGTAGCAATACAATAGAGGGCGGGGAAACCCCGCCCCTACGGACTCTGCGATTTACAACTGTACCTCACTCACCTGAAAACCGTTATTATTGTGTAAATCTCATATGGAAGGAAAATCACCTTACCAATTATCTGCGGTACTTGGATTGTAAGGTTCTCCCGTAAACGGTTGTATGCCAATCAACGGATATGCGTCATCCGTTGGGGCAAAAATTCTCACAACAGCTTCAAAAATATATTGGGCAATGACAGTCATTATTTCGGAAATTTTCATCATCTTCAACCCCTGTTTTTTGACTTGAGTCACTTTCGTGGAAATATCTATACTTTAGTTCCGATATTCTTAGTTGACTTATATTCGCAATATATGTATACCCATCGCAACATTACTTGAAATTCTGTTTCATTTGTTTATATAAGAGTATTCCAATTAAAAAAATCGTAGGATAGGCATCTCGCCTGTCAATATATTTACAAGACAGGCGAGATGCCAATATACGGGGTCATCTTTTTCTTGGACAACTTTAAATAGTTGGTAGTGCTTTTTTTAAAAACTTTTTCTAAAAATACCATACAGGAGCCTGCGCCTAGTTGTTTAATTTATTAATTTAGTCGTGAGGTCAGAATCCGGGTTTCTTCAAGAAACCCGGATTCTTGGAACTTATGACTATTTTTACTAATAAAAACTCTTAAAATTTATGAAAAAATCAAATTATTTAAACTTATAATCACGGCAGAAAAGGACTTTCGGGCATATTCGACAAAAATTTCAGTTCTGGCTTGACGTAATTTATGGTAAAAAGTACCATAAAGTATAAGCATTCTCTAGGGGCGCTTCGACCATGACCACTTTTTCCGGCTTGGGCTATCTAGAAAAAGGCACTACTGTACTAGATAATAGTAGTTTGCTAACAGACCTTTACCAACTGACAATGACGGCCTGTTACACAGGTGAAGGAATCGAACAGCGACGGGCAAGTTTTGAACTGTTTGCACGACGGTTGCCAGAAAATTTTGGTTATTTGATTGCGATGGGTTTAGCGCAAGCATTGGAATATTTGGAGAACTTGCATTTTACGCCTGTGCAAATCGAGGCTTTAAAGCAAACAGGAATTTTTACCCATGCACCTGAACGATTTTGGACGCTATTGAGTGAAACTAAATTTACGGGTAATGTTTGGGCAGTCAAAGAAGGAACAGCGGTATTTGCCAATGAACCACTGTTGCGGGTCGAAGCACCGCTTTGGCAAGCACAATTGGTCGAGACATATCTATTAAATACACTCAATTATCAGACATTAATTGCCACGCGGGCGGCACGGATGCGCGATGTTGCCGGAGACAAAGCGACACTTTTAGAATTTGGGACGCGACGGGCATTTAGTCCGCAGGGTGCTGTATGGGCTGCACGGGCAGCATTAGCAGCAGGTTTCGATGCAACATCGAATGTATTAGCAGCGTTGGAGTTTGGAAGCAAACCCAGCGGTACAATGGCACATGCTTTGGTAATGGCTTTATCGGTGACCGAAGGTAGCGAAGACGATGCTTTTACGGCATTTCATCGATATTTTCCCGATTCACCCTTGTTAATTGATACTTATGATACAGTGGCAGCGGCAAAGCGATTAGGGAAAAAGGTAAATGCTGGAGAGATTAAATTAGCAGGAGTAAGGTTAGATTCAGGTGACTTAGTTGAATTGTCTCTTCAAGTGCGATCGCATCTTCCGAATGTACCAATTTTTGTCAGCGGCGATTTAGATGAGTGGGAGATTGCCCGGTTAAAAGCTAGCGGTGCAGAGATTAACGGTTATGGATTGGGTACAAAGTTAGTAACTGGTTCCCCAGTGAATGGAGTTTACAAGTTAGTAGAAATCGATGGTATTCCCGTGATGAAAGAGTCGAGTGGTAAGGTGACATACCCCGGACGCAAGCAGATTTTCCGCAGCTATGATGATTTGGGCGTATCTCCACAACACGATAGATTGGGATTAATTACCGAAGCAGCACTAGTGGGAGAAGAACCGTTGTTGCAACTTTTTATTAAAGAAGGTCAGCGTTTGCAACCACCAGAAGATTTAGCCACAATTCGCCAGCGGACTGGAGTAACGGTAGCAAGTTTACCCAAACAACTACGGCAATTAGAAAATCCCATTCCCTTGCAAGTCGATATTTCCACAGAATTACAACTACTCACTCAAATAACGAAGAAGGGAGTAGGGAAAGTAGGGGAAATGAATTTCAATTCTTAACTCCTCCTATTGCTAACAGCCAACCGCCAACCGCTACCAGCCAACAGCTAACTCCCCACTCCCTTCTTCTGCCAATAGCTTGATATGGTACAAGT
>JANNFJ010001002.1:0-4215 GCA_031379725.1 Calothrix sp. OTE_75_metabat_31 | reverse complement strand
CACCAACCCATACCCGTAAGGGCGGGTTAACCAACCATCCATACAGTAAACTAAAAATTCTCTAAGAACCCGCTCCTCCCCACTCCCTCATAATCTGTATCCCCCTCAGCATCCTTTAGTAATCCAGCTTGCATTTCCTGTAACTTAAGATAGATACCAAAAAAGGGTCATTTGTATGCTGGCTGACAAGCAATCATTATTAGGTTAGAAAATAAAATTGATTTTACAAAGAAAACTGCTATTTGCGATCGCAATCACTTGTTTATAGTGATGCGAGTTTGGTAGATTGACGACGTTGGAGTTCAAAGCCTTGGTTTATCAAGGTTTCGATTCAACTTATATTATTTAAGCAAAAGTGAAAGCGAAGTCCGAGTTGTTGGATGATGTCACGTTAGTTGTTCAACATCCAAATAAACCAAATCCACTTCAATCACTAAAAAAATTGAGCAGATGAATCAAAAAAAATTGTGGTCTGTTGTTGCCTTGTCAACTACTGTTTTGGGATTACCGTCAGTTGCTAGTGCTGCAACAACCAACAAAACTTCTCCCAATCAGCCTTCTGCACCCACGGGTTCCGAGGCAAATGCTGAAAATTCTCAATCTGGAAAATCTAAGGTTGCTGCACAACCCGTAACCACTGAAATTCACGTACATAATTTAGCAGGTCGTCAAGCTGCGACTTTATATGTCCGTAATATTCCTTTTCTGACCTTCCTAGCTGAAGAAACAACCGCGACTGATAATAATCTTAGCCAAACAAATGCGATACCACCGGAGATGGTTGCCAAAGGCATCGCGTCCAAAATTAATCAGCTAATTGCAAACCAAGTTGACGCAAATCAAATTACTGTCAGTTGGAAAAAAGGACAGCATATTATTCGTGCAAACGGTGAAGAACTCGTAGCAGTTGACAGTAACACCCGTTTACCCGATACCACCAACAACGCTGCACAAGATGCATTACAAGCCACCAACCGCTTGCGAAGATTAATCGGTGGGGCTGCACCTATAAGTAAAATCGATAATGCCCAATTGGCACAAAGCGCAGTTGTTCAAATTGCACAACCCCAAGTAAGTACTACCAAACCGCAGCAGGCTACTAAAAAGCCTCAACAAGCAATCCCAACAACTAAAAAGCCTCAGCAGGCAATCCAAACCAAAAAGCCACAACAGAAAGTACGATCGCAAAAAAGGACTGGTGGTATTAAAAGTACTATTCGCGGTATGGCTTCTTTTTATGGTTATGAATCAGGAAGTCGCACAGCTAGCGGTGAAAGATTTAACCCCGAAGCTTTAACTGCAGCGCATCGGAGTTTACCTTTTGGTACGCGAGTTCGCGTCACCAACATGTGGAATGGTCGTTCTGTAATAGTTAGAATTACTGACCGGGGACCATTTATTGGCGGTCGAGTTATCGATCTTTCCACAAATGCAGCAAGACAACTGGGAATGATTAGCAGTGGTGTTGCATCGGTTCAACTCGAAGTTTTAAATTAGTTGACAATAACTACAAAACATGTATAAGTTAGTTCGGTTGTTGCTTCCCTAAAAAGAAAAAACAACCCAACAATTTTTGTCTTTCAGAAGGCGTTTGAGAATCCGTAGGATAGGCGTCTCGCCTGTCCTCTCTCATATCGCCTGTCCTTTCCCATGTCATAATATTTTTTGTACAACTGCTGTCAAATTGGAATGAATTGTTGCACAATTGAGAAATAAATTATGTCTACAGTCTTCGTCTGCGGTTTGATAACCAACGACAAAAGACAAATGGCAATTTTTTTTGTCTTGTGATTGTAACGATTATGTCTCCGCATTCCAATTTAGAACAAGCGCTCAAACATTACTTCGGTTATGATAATTTTCGCCCCGGACAGCGGCAAATCATCGAAGGAGCCTTGCAAAATCGGGATTTGTTGGTAGTGATGCCAACTGGCGGTGGAAAATCATTGTGCTTTCAACTACCTGCATTAGTGAAAACGGGTTTAACAGTGGTGGTATCACCGCTGATTGCATTAATGCAAGACCAGGTGGAAGCATTACGGAAAAATGGGATTGCTGCAACATTTCTTAATAGTAGTTTGAATAGCCATCAAGTGCGATCGCGCGAGCAAGCTATCCTTGAAGGAAAAGTACGATTGCTGTACGTTGCACCCGAACGTTTGATGAGCGATCGCTTTTTGCCGTTTCTAAATTTGGTTCATCACCAAATTGGTATTTCGAGCTTTGCTATTGACGAAGCACACTGCGTTTCCGAGTGGGGACATGATTTTCGTCCCGAATACCGTCAATTAATCACGCTGCGTCAAAAGTTTCCCAATGTACCTGTCTTAGCACTCACCGCAACAGCAACCGACAGGGTACGTGCAGATATTATTCAACAATTGGGTTTACAGCAACCCGATATCCACATAGCGAGCTTTAACCGCGAAAATCTTTATTACGAAATTCGTCCCAAAACCAAAAATGTCTACGCCGAATTACTCGAATTGATGCGTGAAAATGATGGTTCAACTATTATCTACTGTCTAACCCGCAAACAAGTCGATGAACTCGCATTCAAGCTCCAACACGATAAAATCTCCGCTCTACCTTACCACGCCGGCTTAGGCGACGAAGAACGCAGCAGCAATCAAACAAGATTTATTCGGGATGATGCTCGCGTTATGGTCGCAACCGTTGCCTTTGGTATGGGTATTAATAAACCCGATGTTAGGCTAGTTGTTCACTACAACTTACCTCGCAATATTGAAGGATATTATCAAGAATCTGGACGTGCAGGCAGAGACGGAGAACCATCGCGCTGTACTCTGTTTTTTGGAGTTGGTGATATTAAAACCATTGAATGGAGTATCAACCAAAAAACCGACGAACAAGAGCAAAAAATTGCCAAGCAACAACTTCGGCAAATGATCGATTTTGCCGAGAGTACTGTTTGTCGTCGGACTATTCAACTTGGTTATTTTGGCGAACGCTTTTTAGGTAATTGCGGTAATTGCGATAATTGCCGTCACCCGAAACCGACTCAAGATTGGACAGTAGAAGCAATGAAGTTTCTTTCTTGTGTAGCAAGAAGCAAAGAAAGATTTGGCATGTCGCAGATTATTGATATTCTGCGGGGTGCAAAAACCGACAAAATCAGGCAGAATGAACATGATAAACTTTCAACATATGGTATTGGTAAAGATAAAACCCTCGACGAATGGCGAACCTTAGCACGTTCTTTAATCCAGCAAGGTTTAATCGACCAATCTACCGATGGTTATTCTGTCCTTAAACTTAATGCTTTAAGTTGGGAAATCATGCGTCGTCAGCGGACTGTTGAACTTGCTATCCCCGTTGCCGCAAAAACAACTTTCAAAGACAGCGGTGTAATGACAATCGAGGCAGAAATGTTAATGCAAAGACTGCGTAATCTCCGCAAAACATTAGCCGATGCTCAAAGAGTTGCACCTTATATTATCTTTGCCGATTCGACTTTAAAAACAATGTCACAAGCTCGTCCGCAAACCAGAGAAGATTTTAGCAAGCTTTCCGGTGTTGGTAGTCACAAGTTAGCCGAATATGGTGATAAATTCCTATCAGAAATTCGCGCATTTTGTCAAGAAAATAATTTAACATCACAGAAAATCGAATTTACGAAAGCTCCGATTGTTGATACTTCACCATCAGGAACTGAATTAGTCACATTACAGATGCACCAGCAAGGTTTGGATGTCAATCAAATTGCTAAAGAGCGCAATATTCGTCCGACGACAGTAATTCGTCATCTCTCAGATTTGATTGAGAAAAATAAAGAAATTGATATCAATTTATTAGTACCTTTTGAAAAACAAAAAGTAATCGTCAAAGTCTTAGACACCTTGGGAGATATTGCCCTGACACCGATTAAAGAATATTTAGGTGATGAATATAGCTTTGATGAAATTAGATTAGTTAAAGGAATATGGCGACGCAAAAGCAAAAGTAAATAAACTTTGACGTAGGTTGGGTGGGGAGCATCTCACCTTTGCAAATACATGTCATGCTGAATGGAGCGAAGCGCAATGAAGCATCTCAAAAACGTAAGGCAAGTCGAGATTCTAAAGCCTACGGCACGCTACGCGAACGCTTCGCTCAGAATGACAACAGTATTTTTACAAAAGTGAGATGCTCCCGGTTGGGTGTAGCAAAGCGTAACCCAACTGCTATTATTGAATTACGCTACCCTACGGAAAT
>JANNFJ010000854.1:0-5285 GCA_031379725.1 Calothrix sp. OTE_75_metabat_31 | reverse complement strand
ACTTGTATGCTCAATTGTTCTTTCTTGAAGGGTTACAGCATCTGGACGAGGCCATAGAGTATGGTCACCAGCCAACAAAGGGCGACCCGTACTAGCAGGCATCTGTTTTATATATAGCTGCATTAATTTAGGAGCGCTGTGGCCTGCTGTCTTGTAGTGCCGAGTCCCAAGGGGACACGCTACGCGAACGTAAATACTAGACCACTTGCGTCGGAAAAATGGCGATAGGGATAAATCTGCGCTCCCTGTAGGCATTACGAGTCGTCAATATGGCATCTGTTAGCTCAAAGGTGGCATCGTGGGCTTTACCCAGATGTCGGTAAGCCGCTTGACGAAATTCTTGAAGTTTGTCAAATTTCATAATGGCAGGTGAGAGTAGGTGGTACTTCTCTCAGCTTCTGTCAAAAGGGGGTCTGTGTTCAATCAGACCCTCTATTTTTTTTTAACTTTGCCTATTTAGTCTAAACTCCAGTACCCAGCCAAATTGGTAATACTAAACCCCAATCAACAGTCCCTAAAAATATATGTCCAATAGAGGTAAATAATAACAAAATAGCCGCTTGTGCTAAATCTGTACCTACCAATTTACGAGGGTCAAGACGGAAAAAAGTAATTAGCACCATTGCAAACAGCGAACCAGAGGATACGCTTGTTATTCCTACCATACATCCTAGAACTGCTCCGACTGTCAGAGTTTGAATGCGTCCCCAGTTCGTGTCTAAATCAAATTGAGGTAATTCGGGTAGCTGAAAATTTGGCAAAAACACCTTTAATAAAAGTTGTCCAATTCCCAAACCAGTAACTATCAAAATCATGATGCCGATGAGTCGGAGGAGGATATCATCTAAGTTAAACTTGCCTGTATGTCTAAGCAGGTATAAGACTAGAACTCCAGTTAGGGAACCGGGAACGCTGCCCAATGCCAGCCATGTAACAACTTGTACATCAACTGTCTTTTGCTGCCAGTGCTTGATGCCACCGACAATTTTCATCAAGGTCGCAGCAACGACATCGGAACTGATTGCGATCGCAGGTGGAACTTGAAATACAAAAATTAGCATTGGGGTAATCAGGGATGCCCCACCAATGCCTGTTAAACCAACAATAATACCTATTAAGAAGCTAAATAACGGTAATAATAAGAAGTCCATATTACTGATGTGGGGAATTGCTTTGAAAATAGTTTTGATTTTTTTACTACAAGATGGCAACTTATACCATTAGTTACGATAACTTAATAATTCACAATCTCAAATGGTATAAGTCACCGTCAAGAGAATCCCTGCTAATTGCCGGGGAAATGACACGACTGCTAGTGCTTCATTTCATTAATTTTGAAGGGATGTAGAGACGTTACATGTAACGTCTCTACATTAGTCAAAACGGTTGGACACAAACTACTAGTCCCCAGTCAACATTTTTTCAAATGCGATCGCTAACTTACTTTGAAAGCGCTGCTTGTGTTTGAGTTTCAAAAAAGATCGAGCTATTTCGAGTGCAACGGGTTTACTATTTCGATTATCGATGACTGTGATCGCTCGCAAACTATCCAACTGTAACTCTTTAATTACCATCAATTCAGAAAGCGCTGTTGCACCGACACCGTTTTCAACAACAGCTTTCACCATTTCCCCACTATTCAACAGGGATATCACATTTAGTTCTGATGGGTTGATTCCCCAACTTAGCAAAGCTTGTTCAAATTGTTGCTGGGTTCCAGAACCCGGTTCCCGCATTACCCACTCCGCTTTGGTAAGTTCTGTTAAATTAACCTTTTGTTCATCGTACCAGGGGTGAAATTTACCAACAACAATGAGTAAGCGATCGCGCTAGCGTGCCGGAGGCATATCGCTTCCCACAACTACTTCATCCAAACAATTCTTTAAGGATGGCTGTACTTCTCCTTCCACCAAACCTAAATCAAACTGCCCTGTTGCCGTTGCCACGCAAATTGTTTCAGCATTGGCGAGAGTACAATTAATAGATATACCAGGATATAGCCGTTGAAACCTGCTAATTTTTTCGGGCAACCAATAATTACCGATTGTTAAGCTCGATCCCAAGTTCAATTGCCCCCGCTGTAAATCGTTTAACTCCCTTAAACCTCGTTCGCGTTAGCGAAGCTTATCGAAGATATCGGGCTGATGGGTTTTGGTGTCGTTATCGTGCGTCTGCGTTATTTACATCCCCCTCTTGCACCGCATCTTGGTGTTAGCTGGCAACTAGGTTTACTCTTTGCCTTAACTGGTTTGATGACGGTATTACTTACAACTCAACACTATTTTGTTGTCCGTCGTGACATTGATGAAGATACCTATGAACCAGGGGACAGATGGATAATTGTATTTAGTCTTAGCTTGCTGATATTAGCAGGTGGAATTATATATTTTGTCTTTTCTGCACCGTTAGATTCAGCTAATTTAATAATGCCTGAGTAAATACGATCAGTGATTAATATAATTTAAAATAAATACCAAAATTTTTTATCTACTTCTATAGAGGAATGAAAAAATCATTTTAGTCTACTTTAATTAGTTTAAACCATAAACGGTTCTACCAATCACGAAAAAATGATTGAATCTAATTCGGGGAAATCTAATATTTGGAAGCCCCTCCCATCGTTCTTAAAATTTTTCGGCAAATTCCGTTATCTCTTGTTGCCGTTAATTGGAATCTATCTACCTTTGCTGATATTCTCCGTACTCGCTTTGAAGGTGTGGCAAAGTGAAGTTGGCTTTTTATTCCCTTGGGATGTGCCTATTTTAATGGCAATTCATCAAACAGTGCAGCCGCAGTTAGATGCTTTAGCACTTTCCTTAACTCAGCTAGGAGGGTTTCACGGTGCATCAATAATTTTTAGCGCTCTAGCATTGCTATTACTTTGGAAACGGCAATGGCGAAGTTGTATATATTTAATCACTGCGGGTTTAGGTAACGCATTTCTTAATCAAACGCTTAAAGGATTACTACATCGAGCGCGTCCCCACCTCTGGGAGTCGGGCTATCATCATGGTTACGCATTTCCGAGCGGCCATTCTATGACAAGTATGACACTTGCCACCGTTTTAATAATTTTGGCATGGAAAACTTCTTGGCGATTACCAGCAATAATTTTTGGCAGCTTATTTGTGATTGCGATCGCATGGACGCGGTTATATTTGGGAGTTCATTACCCCAGTGACATTTTAGCAGGATGGATGGTTGCACCAGCTTGGGTAATTGGAGTTAGTTTAGTTGTTAAACCAAATTTAGCGAAAACAAACTACGAAACTTCATTAGTTCCTCTAGAAGTAGAAAAAGTAAAAGAATCGAGTAACGAAGCATAAGATAAACTCGCGCAAAGTCACTTCAATTTGTATGACTTTGCGTGAGACTTAAATTGAGGTAAAATCCACTATTCCGACGTACTTCTGTGGTATTAAAATTTAATAAATTCAGTAAAAGTATACTCTCATTAATACTTGTTTGTAAAAGCTAAATAGTTTAAGATAAAATCTATTACATAACATAGTGATTTAATCCTAAAAATACTTAAGATACATAACATTATAAGAACTAATGACTACTAACTCAAAAATAGAGGTGCATCAAGCTTGAACATTTTAGAATTCTCATTACTAGTTTGGATTGGTTCATTTGCCGCTGGCTTTGTGGGAGCGCTCACAGGGTTAGGTGGTGGTGTCGTCATTGTACCCTTATTAACTTCAGTATTTGCTGTTGATATCCGGTATGCAATTGGTGCATCATTAGTGTCTGTAATTGCAACTTCCTCCGGTGCGGCATGTAGCTATATAAAAAAAGGTTATACAAATTTAAGATTAGGGATGTTTCTGGAAGTTGCCACAACAATTGGCGCTATCGTTGGAGCCTTAATCGGCATTTTTGTTTCTGTTAAATCACTAACAATTGTACTAGCAGTTGTGCTTATTTACTCAGCATATCTGTCGCAGAGTTATAAGAGTAATAATTTCATTTTTATCTTTCCTGCGAATGCGAGATTGGGCTTATACGATTATTACTTTTGTAGTCTTATCTGCTTTAACTTATAGTCTCGTAGGAGCTTATTATTAATATAATATTTCCAATAAATGAGTCGTCCCGTAGGATAGGCATCTTGTCTGTCCTACCTCTAGTCATCAAAATGGTAAGCACGAGTTTAACAAACACGTAGCGAATTACGATGGAACCATGATAGATGAAGCAGAATCTCCTCACAACCCTGACCCTTATGAAAGCGAACTTTACTCAAGCTATACAGAAACAGAAATTATAGAAATACAGTCTTTGTGGTTAAAGCTCTTTGTGGAATAACAGCTAATTAAGGCTAACTTTAGATAAATATTGGGTTATACGACCCTTAATCGAACCATGCATTCTACCCGTTGAACAAGCTTGTACTTTATGATAATTAAAGAGTCTTGCAGTCAATAAATCGTCAACACTAGCTTTTACTTCTCCGCGTTTAGTAATAATCTCTTCAGCCGTATATTTTGCCATCACAGCTTTTAAAACTTCTTCAACTGCTGGACTGATAATTTTATTAATAATTTGATTTTCATCACCAATTTGCTGAAAAATTCGATTAGCCTCTTCGGGGATAATATGCCAGTTCAGAGCCACATCCGTAAAAACATCTTGTAAATCCTTCGAGGATGCTTCGGCAGATATTTCCTGATTCTGCACTCGGACACTTAAGTTTTTTACAGTATTAACCAAAGGTATAATTAAGTGAAGTCCTTCTCCTAGTATTGTTTCTTGAACTTCACCAAATTTCATTAATACACCCCTTTCACCAGCATTAACCAGTGCGAAAGGGAAAAAAATTATACTTATTAGTAAAATAGTCAAGGCAGATTTAATAACCAGATTGCGGGTTTGTTTAGATTTCATCATTTATTTTTATAAAATAAGTAGGTCGGTACTGAGAAACCAAACTATATAAATTTATGTAAAGGCTCGTAGTTGCGCTTTAGCGCTCATATTTATCGCGCTTTGCGTTCCCGTCGGGTAGCGCAACTACAAACCTTTATTTATTTGTAGCTACCGACTTAGCCTTTTTTCATTATCTCATTTAGATGAACCGAAACTTTAGAGCATCGCTCCCAGTTTTGACTATCTTTATTGCCCTGAAGGTAAATCTTGGTTAAAATAAAACTCGATTCAAAACTATTTATTCGCTCAAGAAGCAACTTGATGGAAATTTATACACAACTGTGAGGCAGCATCTCTGGCGATTTCGGCAGGATAATCTCCCCATTAACATCAGTCCTAACGTTAACTTTTAG
>JANNFJ010000841.1:0-11545 GCA_031379725.1 Calothrix sp. OTE_75_metabat_31 | reverse complement strand
CGACCTACAGCCATAGCGACTGGATACATTCTAAAAATTTCCTTCATAAAATTCATGGTTTGTATAAGTGAAGGAAAATCTTGCCGAGTTGGATATGAACGCTCACCTAAAACTTGCTGAAATTCCTGCCTTATTTTCTCTGCCCATTCAGGATGCTTACTCAGTTCGTAAAATGCACAGGTAATACTAAAGTCAATTGCATTAAATGCGCCATAAAGATGATTGACTTGATTCGTAATATCTTGTAGTGAGAAGCCCGCCTGATCAAGCCCTTGTATCCAATTAGCATTAGATGGTTGGTCACGCTGTTGCATTATATCTTGGATAATCGAGCGAATTTTATCAACCCGCTCCTTTAATTTCATTATCCCTTTTATCATCAAAGGCAAATGCCAAAATTGGTTTGTATCCAAGCCAAATTCATCCAACCGCATTTTTGAATTTGGATTCATGGTTTGTGACTTATAAAGAATTAATTCCTTTGCTAATTTTTGAGATAGGGGGTTTTCTGGTGCTAGTCCGCAGCCTATATGGAGTGCGATAATTGCTCCCAGTTCCATCATCGCAGCAAACAAGTCATCAATATATTGTCCATCTTGCCATTGGGCGGCGTATGTAATGGTGATTTTATGAATAAATTTTGGAAAATTGTCAATTTGGGCTTTACTAAAAGTTGGCATTACTGCTTGAGTCCGTCGTCGCCACGGTTTACCATCCATAAACAGCAATCCCGATGCCCCTGGTATGTATCCTGCCAAATTGTACAAGGCAGAACGTTTTTGAGTATGCACCTTTTGCATTAGCAATATTTCTACTAACTCTGGTTCGCAAGTAACAAGCGCTCCTTGATACCAAAAACTTTTACCATATTTGAGTGCTAGCTCTGTCCAGGCTTTTTGGCGCTTGGTAGCCAGTAATTTTTTTGCTTCACTTACACTAGGACTTTTCAGCATAAAAATTTCCTGTTATATTTTTATGATCTTACGGATTTAGCGTAAAAATACTACTTTGCGCTATCCGCATAAAATCAAGACCGATAAAGGCACATTCAATGTAGCATTTATCACTACTTTTATCGCTAAGTAGGTCGGCAGTAAGAAACGAAATATAAAATCCCTGAAACCCTCTTTCATACTCCCTACTCTGTACTCCCTACGATAATTTTTTCCACCCACCTACTTACTGATAGATTTTGAAATTATTTGGGTACTCTAAGAAAGTAATTAAATAATCAAGTATTTGTAAAGATGCAAACACAAGGAGTTATTGTTTGGTTGACTGGTCTTAGTGGTTCTGGGAAAACTACCATTGCCAGAAAAATTGCAGAAGAACTCAAGGAAAGAAATTGTTTGGTGGAAGTGTTAGATGGAGATGTAGTCAGAAATCATCTCTCACAAGAATTAGGCTTCAGCAAAAAAGATAGAGATATTAATATTCGTAGAATTGGCTTTGTTGCAAGTTTATTAAGTAAAAACGGAGTCATTGCAATAGTCGCTGCAATTAGCCCTTATCGCGATATCCGAGATGAAATCCGAACAATATCGACTAATTTTATCGAAGTTTATATAAATGCTCCTTTGCTAGTTTGTGAACAACGTGATGTTAAAGGTTTATATGCAAAAGCGAGAGCAGGGGAAATACAACATTTTACTGGAATTGATGACCCTTATGAAGAACCACTTAACCCAGATGTCATCTGTCATACTTCAAATGAAACCATCTTAGAAAGTGCAACAAAAGTAATTGTAGAACTTGAACTTCAAGACTACATTACTCAAAAGTTGTTATCAAATATACTTTAGTTTCTATACTCAAATTAAGATATCCAATAGTTTGTAGCCATCTATTATTTGTTTCAGGTAAAATAATGATAAAATATTTACAACCTTTAAGCGGTAGTTCATTGTCAAACTGGATTAGATTACTGATAGAAAATGGTGGTGTAGATTCTCAAGATATATCTACAGCTTTATATATTTCTCTTATCTGCCTTGCAACTGTACCTAATAGGCTTATTGAAAAAATTACATTTGGTAAGTTAATCGAAAATACACAGATAGATAAACCTCCCGTATTTATTCTTGGTCATTGGCGTAGCGGTACCACTTATTTAAATCAACTAATGCTGCAAGATGCTAATTGGAGTTATCTTTCAATTCAGCAAGCATCGGCACCTGAAGTTTTTTTTAGCAATGGAGAAAAATCAAAAGAATTTTTAAAAAAGCTATTACCCCAAACTAGACCATTTGATAATGTTAAATTGTTCCCTAATTCTCCGCAAGAAGAGGAGTTTGCGTTGGCGAACATGTCTCCTTATTCATTTTACAATGGTTTTTATTTTCCTAAAAATATGAAAGAGTATTTTCAAAAATACGTCATGTTTGAAGGAGTGAAAGAAAGTATTAAAGCCGATTGGAAAAAAGTTTATATGCAAATTTTAAAAATTGTTTATTTAGGAGGTAATAAAAAAAGACTATTGTTAAAAAATCCGCCAAATACTGCGCGTATTAGAGTTTTACTAGAAATGTTTCCTAATGCTAAATTTATTCATATTTATCGAAATCCTTATAATGTATATCTTTCTACAAAACGTTTATATGAAAAGAGCTTGCCTCTAGTTGCGCTTCAACGTATAAGTAAAGAAGAGATAGAAGAGAATATTATATTATTTTATCAAAAAATGATGCATAATTTATTTGAATCGCAGCAGTTAATTCCAGCAGAAAATTTTATAGAAATTAAGCATGAAGAATTTGAAATTAATCCACTTATGGAAATTGAAAAAGTATACAATAAATTTAATTTAGATAATTTCTCAGAAATAGAGCAAAAATTTAGAGAATACATATATTCTCAAAAAAAATATCAAAAAAATCAACATATGTTCGATTTATTAACTCAGGAAAAAATCTATCAAAGCTGGAAATTTACAATTGATAAATGGGGATATAAAGTGCCTTAAGCAAGGTTATAAAAAGTAATGGTCTACTTTGCTGTGATTACCATCTCGCTATTTTTTTGATACAGCCTCAATTATATCTGCCGCTTTGCTGGCACCACAAGCTTGGCAGAATGTTTCTTGGATAAATGAAATAGGTTCAAGGAAGGAAGAATCTGACAACACATTCTCAATTACTGCTCGCAGTTGTGAGGAAGTAAATTTTGTTTTGTCTAAGAATAAACCGACACAGGCATCCTGAACGCGCATTGCCATGTCAAACTGATCGGCAAACAAGGGGATACCTACTATTGGCGTACCAGCAGCTAATGACTCGTGGACGCTATTAATCCCACAATGAGAAACAAAAGCACGGACGTTTGGATGTCTTAACACTGAAAGTGGTGACGGTCCCCAATGGTCGATGCGGATATTTTCCGGGCGGTTCTGAGGTAAGTTCTTCTGCATTTGCGATCGCAAAATCCACCAGACGCGAAATGGTGCATCGGCAAATGCATTGTACATACGCTCAATCAAATCAGGGCTTGGCATTGCCACTGTACCAAGATTTACATAAACTACTGGCAAGTCTATCTCCAGCCATTTTTGCGTTTCGATATCTAATGGCTCAACTGATTCTGAAAGCATCGGACCGATCATCAGAATATTAGACGGCAATGGACGCTGATACTCTAATCCAAATGCGCTGTTAATTAGTACAGTATAATTTTTCCAAGAAAGATTAATGTTTATTTTTCCTAAACCTTTACTTGTGCGAAACTTATTAAGTTTACGACCTATAGTTTCTTGAGCGATTTGTCCGCCAAGCCATCGTAGTACTGGGTAGGAAAACAATGTGTGCCACGGCATATGATGCACTGAATGACCCGTAAAGGGCATTGGGACTTTATAGGCAGGAGGTAAATACGCCATAGAAATTGTTGTTAGTAAGTCAGGATTGTTGACAACAATTTTGATTTCTTCGACCTCTGCGAGAGTTAGGGCACCTGCGGTGACAAAATCAGCAACAATTACATCTGGGCGTTTTTGTTTTACAATCAATTTCAGCCCGTCAAAGAAAATTGGCCAAAATAATTCCAAGCCATCCATAATCAGAAGACTACTTTTCCAAAATAATTTTTCTTCTGAGACTCTTTGCTTAATTTCGGATAAATAACTATAGTTCTCAGTTGTTCCTAAATCAATAAATTTAATATTTTGGTAAGAATGAATATTTGCCTCTACATGATTAGCTATTTCGCTTGTTGATACTATTTCGACATGCCATCCACGTCGAGCTAATTCTTTGGCTTGTAGTAGTAATGGGTTCATATGCCCAATAAAGGGAATTGAGGCAAACAATGCATAGGGTGCTGTAAAAGACTTGCATTCAGGTATTTTGACAAACATTAAATTATGAAAATAAAGATTTATTTAAATAAATAATTAAGCTTTGATAGCATACAAAATGAAGTTACCTAGCAATTTAAGAAACTCCCAATCCTCTTGATATACTTCTACTTTATAACCATGTTCTTCAAGCTGATTTTTGAGAATTTCGACACGCCCATTAACATCGTGTACCTCAATCACCATTTGTTGAATTTTCGACCAATCTTCATCTTCAATGCCATTAATAATTTCTGCCTCACTTCCTTCAACATCAATTTTCAAAAGATTAATTACATCTATTTCGTGTTCTTGTATTACCTGAGATAGTGTTTTCAATGGACAAATTATACTTTTTTGTAAAAGCTTATTTCTAATAGTTGGAACAAGATAGTAAAGCAATAATAATTGAGTAACTATTATCTGTAAAATCGGTATTGTGAGTGCCCATTGAAGAAAATTATGTAACCAAGTGAAGATTTGTCCTATCTTATGTAAATCAATTAAACCAGCTTTGAGCCAATCTATTGTTGAAGTTTCTTTGCATATGGCATTCATATAATCAGAGCGGCGCATCGTAGTAGTCATACTGGTATACGGGCTATATTCAAAAATGCCTTCTCCACTTTGTGCTGCTAGACCAATATTAAATAAATTAACTTCCGAATTACCTGCATAATTAGTTGTGTTACTTTGAAGTACACGGAAAACTTCGGGTATAGGTTCAAATGCAAACAGCTTGACTTTTTCGTGATTTTGCGTTACGTAGACAGAGTAAAACCCGATATTTGCTCCAATATCAAATACACAATCTCCCCTTTTTATAGTAATTCCATGACTGTTGTAAGTAGCAAGAGAATATATCTCACGGAATAAGATATGGGCATCAAGTTTACTTAGGGTATTGATTTCTAACCCATTTGGTAGCGTAGTTTGTTGCATAATTAGTATGAATTAATCATTTTCGTTAAATAGTCTTAAATAGTTATTTTTTTGACTATTCCAGCGCTTGCATCAACAATAATCCTATCTCCTGAACAAATATGCTTGGTTGCATTATTGACTGCAACAATTGATGGCAGTCCATATTCCCTAGCTACAATCGCTCCATGAGATAGAGGACCACCAATTTCAACAACTAGAGCAGATGCTAAAGGGTAAAGTGGTGTCCATCCGACATCAGTTACTGGTGCAACTAAAATTTCACCAGGTTGAAGTGTATGACCATCGCGGGGGTCTAAAACAACCCGTGCGATTCCTTCAACAACCCCAGGATAGATGGGTAATCCTTTCAAAATTATTGTTGAACTTGAAGTTTCATCTTTTGTTTTTGAGTTTAAACGCTCAAACTGTGGAATATTTTCTTGGAGACGTGGAACGCTTACCTTTGCGCTCCAATTAAAATCTCGTCTTCTACGGGCTATCAAACTAGCCAATTCTTTTGGTTCTATTCCTTCTTCAATTATAAAAAGTTCAGTATGAGTTAAAAAGTATACATCATCTTGATTTTGAATTAGACCCTGTGCAACAAGCTTTTGACTTAGTTCAGACACTAGATAGCGATTAATGTCTATATGCCTAATTATTAAGTCTTTCATCTGCTCGCGTGCTGCTAAATATTTTTGCGTGGACGCAACGATGTCAGTTATAACGCGGGCTTGCCATTTTTTAAGGCGTGATTGCACTTGTTGCAAAGCATTGTTAGAAGCTTGTTGTTGTTTAAGAAGCGTATCAACTTGAGAGGAACTTGAGGTGCGAAGGGTATCTTGTAGAGATTTTATTACCAACCAAGGTGCTTCACGCCAACAAGGTTCGTTAAGTTCTGCCTCACGAAATCCTCGATGACCAAATTGTAGTAGAAAATTATTCAAAGCATGTTTAAATTTAGTTGCTTCCTCAGTATTAAATTGGTTTAGTGCAGTCCATAAGGCTTTTGGTTCAGGAAATTCCGTAAACATTTCCTGAAGTTTTGGGTGCGATCGCACTATAAGTGCGATTTCTCCTAATGCGAGTATGGGATTGCCGCTAACCAGCTTTCCTGTTCCGGATACAAGGGTCGCAGCTAGACTTCCATCTTTATCTTCCAACCATCTACGGGTTAAACGTCGAAGCAGTCCATAGTTAGAGTTAGCAAACTGACTAGCTCGTAAATGAATTACACCTGATAAAATATCTTCGTCGCGTCGAAAAAGTTCGTGTACTAGTTGAGTAATTGACCAAGTGTTGAGGTTGGCATCAAGAATACGCTGGCGATCGCAATAAAGCCGCCGTTCGCATTCACTGATATCATCGTCAAGGGTTTTTTGTTGGTTCAAAAAAGTCTTTAAAACACGTAAGGCTTTACTAAAACGCCAGGGTAGCAAGTCTTTCCACTTGTATGGTGAAGTTGGGGATGATGATAGTCCAACTAAATCTTCCCATACTGTATCGGGTGTTGCACCTGGTGTCCGACTTGCCAAATCTAAGAACCAAGATACATTTAGATAGACGCGATGATAAAAAAAGCCAACAATTACTGGTTCAGAACCGGGCTCGGGCATTTGAACTACAGAGCTAGAAAAAGTCCGAAATGCACGCTCTAGGGCTGGTGCAACAGTACTGTATGTTAAGGGCGTAATACAGCCTGGTAATATTTCGCCGATGTTACCATTTGAATAAAGTGGCCAACGTGCGTGTATACGAGTTGTTAGTTCTGGTTGCCAATTGTCATCAGGTTCATGAGTGAATGCATCCCCAATGGCGGTTATTGGTCGTGCTTGGAGTAGATAAACTTCATTACCAGTTTTTGCCCATTCAATATCTACAGGATGACCGCAAAACTCTTCTACTTTTAGAGTAAGTTCCGCAACTTGAGAAATCGCATCTGTATTTAGTGATACTTGTTGGCGATAAATATCTTCTACCACAACATTTTTAACACCAGTTTCACCCAGAACAACAGCATTATTTTTTGTTCCTGGCAAAATAGTTAATACTTGACGAGTTTGACGGTCAATTTCTATGTGGTCTGGGGAAACAATACCAGAAACAATAGCTTCTCCTAACCCCCAACTAGTATTAATAATTACTCTATCTTGGTAACCACGATTAGGGTCAATGGAAAATGCCACACCAGAGACTTCTGCATTTACTAACTTTTGTACCACTACGGCACCACGCCAATCGTAAATACCGCGAGCCATTCTGTAGCGAATCGAACGATAAGAAGCGAAAGAAGCCCATACTTGACGTAAAGCATCAATTACTCCCGTTAGCCCAGAAACACCAAGTATGCTAACAAATTGTCCGGCAAAGCTAGAATAAGCTAAATCTTCAGTTAACCCTGAAGAACGCAACGCTAATGCACCATCGCCAAGTTCTAAAATTCCAGTTTGAAGAGAATCAATCAGATGTTGGGGTAATGGAGTAGAACGAATGCAATTTGCTACTTCCAAAGCACGAGCTTCTAACGTTGAATCGTCTAAATCTTTTGACGCTTTCAATAAATCTGTAAATGATGAACCCCAGCCTTGTTCCCAAGCACCTTCATCCAAGGCAGCAACTGGAATAATAAAGCCATCGGGTACTTTAAACCCAGCAGCTAACAATCGCGCTAACATACTTCCCTTACCACCAGAAACCGATGGGTTGCAAGCGGTAGAATCGCTTAATGAAATAATCATGGAAACCTCCGCTCCAAAAATTCTGCTACACCCGTTCCCGCACGACCCTCGCAATACCAACGGGTCTGACCAACTGTATAGGTACTAGCAAAACCCTCATCTACGATCGAAAGAGGCATACGGGCATGTACATCACCATCAATACGTAAAGTTTTGCCATCCGACGTACTAAGGCTCAGAGTAACAGTCCTTGCTCCTGGTATATCATCAGGAAAGGTTGCATCAATAGTTACCATTGTTAATTGCTGGCATTTTTCACCGTCCCAGACATAGCCATTGTAGGCATTAGAGCCAGCGATCGCAATGTGAAATACGTTAAACGCGAAATTATCTATATTACCCGTACACCAAACCCAACGCGATGGGGCACTCCAATCGCGGATACCCCATGAGTGGTCACGATGACCAGTTCCATCAATAGTATGAACTTGACTATCTACACGAATAAAACCGCGAACGGATGTTGATTGTTCGTAATGTTTATTCTCTCGCATCCGCAAAGCCTGAACAACTTGATGAGGAAATGCTGCCCATCTTTGAAATCGGCGATTTAAAGGAGCAGGTGTAGATGGGGGACCGGGAGGACAGTTTTTCGTGCGTAAATATTTTGGATAATGGAAAGGTGGATGTTTAAGTTCTACGTCAAGTTCTAGTTCTACTTCACTTTGAGGCAAATCCATACCACCCAAATGTGTTGCTTGAAGAAGTTCGTTTGGGTCACTGGTTTTAAAAAGACGACCTCGGTATGTCACCTTCCAGCGATGCATCGGTTCAATAATCTGATATTGCAAACCTTTACAGGAAATATTCTTGTCGTTACTAAAAGGCGTAAGCACGCGTACAAAACCAAACTCCCCATTTGGCAAATGTAAAAGTAGTAGACCATCTGTAATACCGCGATTCGGTAAGCGCCCGATACGAGTGAACCCAGCAATTGCGGAATCAAGAGAAGCAAAATTCCAATACCACGACTCGTTCCATAGTATATCAACACCTGGAGTATGAGGAAGCTCATCTTCGGTAACTAACGTAACTAGCTTATCAGCGGAATTTGACAAATCAGCTTTTTGAGAGTCAGGTTGTAAATTTTGCTTGGGAAATATTTGCACCATGTATTGATTTCCTCACAGTAGTTGATAAGTAAATTAATAGTGACGGTCTAGGACAAACCAGCCAAAAGCACGCAAACGGAGTTTAGTTACTGAATCAGGTATTAAAGGATTAAAACCAGACCAAGCGGTTTCCACAATATCTCTTGCATCCAACATGCATTTTTCCAACGCTCCGCAGTCGTTAAGAATATGCACGATATCTTCAATTTCTTCTTGAGATTGGGGATTTAGCTCAATTTTTTGCCACAGTTTAGTGCGGGCTTTGGGACTGAGTAAGCGGAAAGCTTTTGCAACTGGAGCAGTAATTTTACCTTCCGTCAAATCCTCAGCCGTAGTTTTGCGCTTGTCTTGAAATCCTCGCAGGTTGAGAACATCATCGACTATCTGGAAAGCTAAACCATAAGCTTCTAGCAAATTACCAACAGCTAATGCCTGTTCTTCGGTTGCCCCACCAATTAAAGCGCCAACACGAGCAAGCACAGCAGGAGGAATCGCAGATTTCAGTCGATGAATCGCATAAACACGCTGTTCCAATGATAAAGAATTCTCAGTTTCTAAAGCTTGAGGTACAAAACGGCGTAATCCATCAATATCAAGAGCTTGACCTGTATGGGCTGCACGCACCGCAGCAAAGTATAACTCGTAAATACGTTGCATTAATGATGCAGGTAAATTTGTATTTAAAAGTGCTGCTTGCGCCAAAAAGTATGAAGCACACCCAGCATTGATAGCAAGAGCATCACCATAAATGCGATGGCAAGCTAGACCTCCTCGACGAATCTCAGATTTATCTTGAACATCATCGATTATCAAAGAACCAACATGTAGAAGTTCAGGTAGTGCTAGCCAATGACGGTAAGGTTCTGGGTTTCCACCAACAACTTCTATGCTTGCTAAAAATGCATAAGACCGCCAAGCTTTACCACCACGCAGCAAAATCTCACGGATAGGTGTTACCAAAGTATCAGTCCACTGCTCTAGGGATACTGCCTCTGTATAATATTCCTTATCAGGTATGGCGATTAAACGCAAAGCGTCTTCTTGGGATGGAATTGCTGGGATGAAATTATTGATGGCTTTTTGAGTTTCTAAGCTAACAGACCGCAAGAAACCATCAATAGTATCAACTTCGTTAACACCACTGCGCTCAACAAAGCCTAAGCCGTTTGTTTCTACATCCATAAACTGACCACTAACTTTAACTCTACCTTCCCAAAATCCAGGTGGTGATAGTAAAGTTACAACTTCCTGTTGAGGTATCTGCGCTTCAACCATCAAATCAATATTAGCCTCTGGTATTACCAGTCGATAACGTATTGGATAAGAATTGAAAGTTTTTATGCTACGCCAGCTATCAAGTGGTTGAAATTCAAAATCTGACCAAGTTTGAGAATTACCAGCAGGGTCTATAACTACAGCCCAGCGACCATAGCTTTTATTTGCATCTTTGCGGTCAAAAATATCGTAAGCTGTGACTTCCCAACCATTATCTAACTGAGCAGCTATCCAATTCCAAGCAACTTTGCCATCATGCTGCTCCCGTTCTTCACCGTGTTCGCCAAATTCGTGGTCATACCAACCTGACCCAGAAGAAACAGCATGTTCAACATTATCAATGGTAACGGTACCCGTCACTTTGCAGCGAGGACAGAAGTAGTAGAACATATCCAAACCGGAAAGACCACGAACAATACCGTTATCACCATGAAGAACAATTGGTTTCTCTAAAGTTAGCAGCAAATTACAACCGTTGTCTTCATCTTGATTATTAAGCAAAAGGCGATATTGTCCAGGTGCTTCACAGACAAAACTATTACCGTCATAATTTAGATTGAGCCGATCTAATGCTACCTCCGCAGGTTTTTGCATTAATTTATCAGGAAGTGGAAGTTGTTCACGCATTAAAACTTCGCGTAGAGCTTGGTTCAAGTAATAGTCTGAACCACCCCTACCAGCTTCGAGTTCAGCCATCGCTTCATCTACTGAACGAGGGTCTAAAAGGGAAGTTGGCAAATAGCGATTACTCTCAACGTCAGTGATTGCCCAGGTCAAAAAGTAATTATCAGCACGCTCTTTTGCAAACTCAATACTTGCAGCAGCACGAAAAAAAGCCGCAAATAATGATATTTGCGACCCATTCTCTAATGTTAGATGTGTATTCACGTACCACCATTCTAGAGAAGCATTCAAATGAGGTAAATCGTGCAAATTAAGGTCTATAGAATTAGTGGTAGGTAATTCTAAATTAGTTTTTGTCATTTTTTATTTTATTAAAAGTGGATGAAAACTTACGATATTTTGCTTTATAAGTATCTAATACTTTTTTAAACAAACAACATTATTGGTTGGATGATTTCATCTATTTTTACTGACATATTCACCAAAATAAACCAGTAGTTATACTTATTTTTTGTTAATACCTTTTTTCGATAAGAAGGCAAAAG
>JANNFJ010000838.1:0-2814 GCA_031379725.1 Calothrix sp. OTE_75_metabat_31 | reverse complement strand
GCGAATATTCCCTATAATATTACTGGGCCAATTATTGAAAAATTATTAGGGACTATTAGTAATCCGAATTTACAACCCTATAATTCCATCGTGCTTTTAATTCAGAAAGAAGTCGCTGATAGAATTGTCGCTAATTCAGGTTCTAGGACTTTTGGAGCATTATCCGTAAGAGTACAATATTTAGCTAAGTGCGAATATATTTGTACAGTTCCCGCTGCCGCTTTTCAACCAGCACCGAAGGTTGACTCCGCAGTTGTGAGGTTAACTCCCCAAATTCAACCCGTTGTCGCAAATGACTCGAAGTACTTGGAAACGTTAGTAAAATTGGGTTTCCAAGCTAAACGCAAAATGTTACGCAACAACTTACAATCTGTTATAGAACGCGATCGCTTAATTTGCATTTTGAATCAGTTAAGCATAAATCCCGAATCCCGCGCTGAAGACCTCAACGTTTCACAATGGGTAAAATTAAGCAATGAACTAGGAGTTATAAGTCACGAAGAGCTAATTAAATAATAAAATATTAGTTAATTACCTAGTCTACCCGGTATAGGAGTTAAAAAGAGCGCATTTCTTTTTTCTTCCCTTACCCTTACCCCTTCCCCCTCTGCAAATAATGCTTCGTTACAGCCTGATAGCACCCGCTAAAATTAACTTATATTTAGAGATAATTTCTGACCGTCCGGATGGGTATCACGAATTAGCGATGGTCATGCAAAGCATCGACCTCGCTGATAAAATTGATATTGCCGCTAGTGGGCATGAATCGATTCGGGTTTACTGCAATAACTCCGATGTACCCAACGATAAAACAAATCTTGCTTATCGTGCAGCACAGTTAATGGTAACAACGTTTTCCGAAAAGAGCGCAAATTATGGAGGTGTAGATATCACCATTCACAAACGCATCCCCATAGCTGCAGGTTTAGCAGGTGGTTCTACAAATGCTGCTGCTGTATTGGTAGGAATAAATTTACTCTGGAAACTTGGACTCACTCAATCGGAAATTGCAGAACTTGGAGCCGAACTCGGTTCTGATGTACCATTTTGTGTAGTCGGTGGAACTGCGATCGCAACCGGAAGAGGTGAGCAACTTTCGGCGTTACCTTCTTTAGATAACATATATATAGTATTGGGGAAATATCGCAGTCTCTGTGTATCCACCCCTTGGGCTTATAAAAGTTATCGTCAAGAATTTGGAGATAGTTATATTCGAGATAAAGATAGTTTAGCAGCACGCGCCAATGCTGTACACTCAGCACCAATGGTCAAAGCAATTGTTAGCAAAAATATAAACGAAATTTCTCAGCGACTCCATAACGATTTGGAAAAAGTCGTTTTACCTGAATACCCTCAAGTATCCCAGTTAAAAGAAATATTTGCATCCAACGGAACATTAGGAACCATGATGTCAGGTTCGGGTCCCTCCGTATTTACTATCTGCGAATCAATCGAGCAAGCACAAAGCGTTAAAATAAAAACACGTTCAGCAATTCCCGACCAAGATTTAGAATTATTTGTCACCCAATTTATATCCCACGGAATCCATCTAGCAACTTAAAATTATTTACTCTCTGCGACTGGTGCGACTCTGCGTGAGTAAATATCATACTCCAATAACATTACCCCTTTTATTATGAACGAACAACCCCCAACCCCAACCCAAGTAGCACCAACCCCATTTCGCTGTTTCACCGGAGCGGTAATGTCTGGGGGGTTGGGATTCTTGATGTACAATTTGATGATTGCGATCGCAACCAGTTTTGCAAACAAACCTATCCACTCAGATAATCAGATGGTCGTGAATATTTCCTCAGCGGTAAGGACATTGGTTGTAGGAGTTGTCGCTTTGGGAATGGGAATATTTGGGTTAGTTGCCATCGGGTTATTTGCCTTGATGATACAGTTACTCATTCAAGGTTCAAAAAAAGGAGAATCAACAGGTAATTAGATTTTTATACAAATTGTAGCTGTAGCAAACGAGAAAGGTAATTACAGTGGCATTTAGCAATTATAAAAGCATTAGTACAGTTATCAAAAAATTTCAAATCAAGTACGTACAAGTTAACTTTATGCTGGAAGTCGAATTTCCAGTTAAAGACTCTTTTAAAGAAGAATTAGATTTGCTCTTTACAGATGGAGTAATTGATAACTCAGAAGATGCTATTTGTGAAAATTTAATTTATCCAATTTTAAAGGAAATCTGGAAAACTTACCGAAGTAAATTAACGCTTTGGAGCCATGAATCACTAACCTACGACGAAGATTTATCAGGAGTTCCCGATTATATCATTACAAAACGAAATCCTCTAAGTACCATCGTATTTGACAAACCTTATTTTTTAGCAGTGGAAGCCAAACAAGATAAATTTGAAGAAGGTTGGGGTCAGTGTTTGGCAGAAATGATCGCAGTGCAACGAATCAATGATGATTTAGACTCCTGCGTATATGGAATTGTTTCTAATGGTAAGATATGGCAGTTTGGCAATTTAACTGCAAATATTTTTACCAGAAATAAAAATTTATACGCAATTCAAGATTTAGACAAGTTATTTGCTGCGATAAATTATATTTTTCAACAGTGCGAACAGCAAATTAAATTATAATATTTATTTTAGATAAAAATTACAGAATTTTCTCAACCTTTGCAAAAATTTTTCGTTATCCCACAGTATTGCAGGGCACGATGTATCGTGCCCCTACGGGGTTATTTTTTCACCAAAATATAAGCATTTGCATATTCAGGTAACTGATTAACATACTGCTGAAAATCGTTTTTGTTCTTGAAAATACCCGCAAGAAAATCAAGTTGAT
>JANNFJ010000782.1:0-4418 GCA_031379725.1 Calothrix sp. OTE_75_metabat_31 | reverse complement strand
CGATAAAGTCATAGCAGCCGGTGATTCGTTATTTGGTGCGACGGTTGCAGATTTATATATGTCCAGTAAAAGTTTAAATAACAACAATCAACTCGTCTTTTATGCCAAATTTACTGATGGAACTAGCAGTATTTTCCGTGTCGATCCCGATACTGTCAAATCTACCTCCGTACCTGAACCGACATCAATATTCGGGATTTTAGCCATAAGTGCTTTAGGTATAGCTTTAAAAAAGCAAAACCATAAGCCAATTCACAATTAAGTAGCAAAGAAAAATCAATTAATAATTCTCGACTGTCTTTTTTAAATAAAAGGCAGTTTTTTTATGCTGCGATTAGTTTCGATATTATCCCCGAATTAGATAAGCCCTAATTTACAAGGCTTTCAGGCTAATTTGTGGATAAATTTGATGACGAAGCTGGCTGTTCTTTCAAAATAGATGATTGACGATTTAAGTATATGGCAAATCAAACTATCTTCACAACGCAAACCCCCAGTAACCCCAATGCTACTGATGGTACTGCCTATGAATTGGGTTTAAAATTCCAAAGCGGTGTCGCTGGACAAATTAACACAATTCGATTTTGGAAATCTGCTAGCGAAACGGGCAGTCATACAGGGAAAATCTGGGCCGCAACAGGTGGTGCTACTCCCCTAGCAACTGTGACTTTTACGAATGAAACTGCTTCAGGTTGGCAAGAGCAAGCATTAAGTACACCTTTAAATATTCAGGCAAACACTACTTATGTAGTTAGCGTTAATATCAATAACCATTTCCCCGTTACCTACGATGTTTTGGCAACTGCTATCGTTAACGGCAATCTCAGTTCAATCGCTAATAATAACGGTGTATTCGGCACTGCTGCCAGCTTTCCGAGCAATTCATACCGTAACAGCAACTACTTCTGCGATATTGGTTTTGCTGTGGTGGCAATTCCGACTATTACTAAAGTTGGTGGTGATAATCAAACAGGTACAACAGGTAGTGCCCTTTCTAGCCCACTAGTAGTAAAAGTTGAAAGTGGTGGCACTGCTCAATCAGGAGTCACCGTTAACTTTACTGTCACCGCCGGAGGTGGTTCAGTTTCACCAGCTAGTGCTGTAACCAATGCTAGCGGTCAGGCTAGCACTGTTTTAACCTTGGGAGCAGCCCCCGGTGCGGTCATTCCCATCACCAATACCGTAAATGCCACAGCATCGACTGTTGGAACTATTACCTTCAACGCCACTGCTAACCCTACAGGTGTGACTCTTGCTAGCTTATTTACAAGTCAAACACCGAGCATTCCTAACGTTAGCGACGGTACGGGTTACGAGTTGGGAATGAAATTTCGCAGTACCAAAGCTGGTCAAATTACAGGCATCCGTTTTTGGAAAGCAGCCAACGAAAGTGGGTCGCATCTCGGCAAAATTTGGTCGGCAAGTGGTACATTGTTAGGCTCGGTAACTTTTACAAACGAGACAGTTTCCGGTTGGCAGGTGCAAGCACTTACTCCACCAGTCAATATCGATCCCAATACAACATACGTCGTCTCAGTCAATGCCAACGATTTCTTTGCCCTTACTTATGATGCTTTAGCAAGTTCTGTCAGTAATGGGGTTTTGAGTTCGGTCGCAGATGGAAATAATGGTGTCTACGGTAATGCGAATGCCTTCCCGAATAGTGCCTATCGCAACAGCAACTATTTCCGGGATATTGTCTTACTAATTGGTAGCACCATTAGTAAAGTCAGTGGTGATAATCAAAGTGGTGCAGTGGGGACAGCTTTATCTAACCCCCTAGTAGTAGTAGTCGAAGACGGTAACGGCAATCCCCAGTCGGGAGTGACAGTAAATTTTGCGGTCACTAATGGTGGTGGTACAGTATCCCCTGTTAGTGCCGTCACTGGTAGCAACGGTCAAGCGAGTACCGTGCTAACTTTGGGAACTATACCTAGCGGGCCTAACAGTTCAACTATTGTTGAGGCTACAGCAACAGGTATTGGTAAAACAACCTTTAGCGCTAAAGCTGCACCTAAATCCGCTAACGCAATTTACTTAGAAAATATTAAGACAGGCACGGGTGACTGGCAAATTACCAATTACGCATTAGATGAAATTGTTGGTTATGCCGCAGCAACCAGCGTTAATAAAGGTGGTTCGCTACCTATCAAAGTTTCGCTGCAACAATCAGGTAGTTTCCAAGTCGAAGTTTACCGTTTAGGTTACTATGCTGGTTTAGGCGGACGGTTAGTATTAAATAGTGGTTCGATTAGCGGTACAACTCAACCTGCATGTACATTAGATCCCAATACTTACCTGTTTGAGTGTAACTGGTCAACTTCCTACACTATTGGAGTCGGGTCGGACTGGACAAGCGGTCTGTACGTGGCCAAATTAATCGATTCAGCTAGCGGCAAGCAATCAGCCATCTGGTTTGTAGTGCGTGACGACAGCAGTAATGCGGATATTTTATTCCAAAGTAGCTTTACAACTTTCCAAGCTTATAACAACAAAGGTGGTTACAGCTTGTACTCGTGGAATAGTCCCGACGGACAAAAAAAGGCTGTAAAAGTTTCCTTTGACCGTCCCTTTGTGCAAACAAGCAGTTCTGGAGCCTGGTACTTTGACTCAATGCTGCGTTTCGAGCGGCATATGGTGCGCTGGTTGGAGTCTCAAAGTTATAACGTCACTTATGTAACGAATGTAGACATTCAAAACAATCCGCAAATTTTACGACAACACAAAGTCTTCCTATCGGTTGGTCACGATGAATATTGGTCAATGCAAGAAAGGGACGCTGTTGAACAAGCACGTGATGCAAGTCCACCAGTCAACTTAGCATTTTTCTCAGCTAATAGCGCTTACTGGCACATTCGCTTTGAAAACTCCACGGCTGGACAGAGCAACCGAATTATAACTTGCTACAAGAGTAATGCCGACCCGACAACACCAGCGACCAACAAGTTCCGGTTAATTAATCGTCCAGAAAACGCTTTATTAGGTGTGATGTACACGGGAGATAAAAGTGATGGCTTATACGATACAACGACGAATCTAAATAGTCCTGTCTATAACGGTTTTGACTTCATTGTTAGTAATAGTAACGACCCATACTATGCCAATACCGGACTGACAAATGGTAGCAAGTTAACTAAATTGGTCGGTTTTGAGTGGGATTCAATTGTACCGAACGGCAAAGCACCTAGTGGATTAGTGATACTGTCGCAATCGTCGGTAGTCCCAATTTCCCCTGACCCAGATTTGCCACCGGCAACTAATACTAGTGTATCAAATGCTGTTCGTTATACAGCTAGCAGTGGGGCAAAGGTCTTTGCTACCGGGTCAATTCATTGGATGTTTGGTCTTGATAACGGTGGTAACGGCACAAATCTTGTAGACCCAAAGGCAAAGCAAATAGCCGTCAACGTTTTTGCTGATATGGGTGCTAAACCGCAAACACCCGACGCAAATATCATTGTGCCTTAAGAATTAAGAAGAAAAGTAGTAAAAAGGGAGAATTATATGCATTTTAGAATTAAACGGCGGCGATTTGGGCAATTGGTAATCTCTGGGATTGCGGCAAGTGCGATCGCAAATCTACCCCGTCGAGTTAATGCTCAATCATCATCATCGGTACTTTACGGAGTTGGGGTGCAAACAACTAGTTCAAAAACTCCCATCGGTATAAATAGTACCAATGCAATTGGTATCGATTCGGCTAGTACAAATGCAATTGGTATTGATGCTGCTACGGATAGCATTAGTAAAGACTTTGGTAATGCCGATACGATTGGTGTAAACGCAGGAAATAAAACTCCCAGTTTGGCTATTATTGCCACTGATGTAGGGACAGGGAAAGAAGTTTCAAGGTTAGCTATCCCATCGACTCAGGTTGAAAATGTAGATACAAAGACAGAAGTTGGCAATAAACCTATATTTAGTAAGGCTACCGAGCGAATTACTCACTTTACAACTTTGGCAGATGGTACGCTAGCTGTTGCTTCTGTACTGAGTACAAAAGAGGGTAATGTCAGCCGCGTGTCACAAATCGATCCTAAGTCTGGTAAGTTAGTCAAAGCAGTGAAAGTTTCTGGATTTAAGAACCGCAATGCGACGCTCGAAAGCTTAGTAGCGACAAAAGAAAATAGTTTTGTTGCAATCGTCAGCCAGTATGACGGTTTACCTCCCTTTGAAACTGCGGGTTTTGAACTCAAAACAGGAACAGTAATTCCTGGTGAGAAGTTAGCACTCCCTGTACTTGCTCCCAATAAACGTTATAGCAATTTAACCCTTGCCCCAGATGGCACTATTTACGGCACTACTGTTAGTTCCGAAGGGTCAGTTGCTCTGATCAAAATAGATTTGAACGATAAAGCAGTGCTAACTGGTAGGGTCAAAGTTTCGACAGTTGTCCAATTGAGGTTGGAAAAAGGAGA
>JANNFJ010000757.1:0-3434 GCA_031379725.1 Calothrix sp. OTE_75_metabat_31 | reverse complement strand
ATTAAGTTTTTTAGTTATCCATACAAGTTGACGAGATTCACAGATAAAAAACGGTCAATATGTCGCCTATCGAATTGTTCGTTTTTTTGAAAATTCCCCACAAGGCTTATTTTTAGGGGTTAATTGGATGCGTTTTTTGGTTGCAAAATTTAGTACAGTTGTTCGCGTTGAAAGGGCTGGGCCTGAAAGCCGATCAAAGTACCCCAACTTATCGGGGGATAATGGTGGATCTATTTTGGGAAAACTTCAAAACCTACGCAGTATTGGGATACAATTGCCTCTTCGCATTTTCCTAAATTGCCCTGTGCATTACCGCTTCTAAATGCTTAGACATAAGTACCCACAAGTCGATAAATATGTACAAGCCGAACTCCACGGTATAAGTTTGCTCAATTAGAAGTGCATGAATACTTGGTTCCCCTACCTTTCGGCTCAGGTTCCTTGACCACTAATTCCCAGTTAGAGATACGATAGTAAGAATGCCGATTCTTAATATCAGTATGAGACTTCAATAACATATTTAATTGTTTCCACCACGACCATATGTGTTTTCCATCTTTGCCTACGGCACGCTGCGCGAACACAGATAGATAAGCTTGCATGGTCGTCGGTATTTTTTCGGTTAGTCTCATGCCACGTCGTGCAATAGCTAGCGCAGCAGCTTCGTCACTTGCTAAACCATATTGTCTTGCGTATTTCACCAATCCAATAACGCTGGTAAATGCAGGGTTTACTGTCATCAAATAAATCCCTCTGTTGCTCAAAATACTATCAAGTTTTTGGTAAAATTGGCTATAAGCCCAACTTGATAACATTCGAGCATACTTTCTACCACGCTCACTAAGTTGTTGTTTTTTGGCAAAAAAATCTAATTCCTCGCAAACAATTGGACAAGCAAATGTATCCGCGACGGTTGCTAGTTGTAAGCAAGCATCAACAATTTGTGCGTCTTGTTTTCCTCTAGGTAATCCACAAAGTAGCGCAATTTGTCCATGTGCTTTAAGATTTCCATCATGGTCAACATATGCCCAGGCAATTGAACCAGGATTCATATCAATCCCAATACAACCATAGTATGAAGGTCGAGAAACAGCTTTTACAGGTGTCGGTGTAAACTGGACTGCTACATTCCACTTAAAATCTTTGCGGTAAAAGTGCCAGGTTTTAGCTCCATCAGTAGGTAATCGGTTGATATTGCGGTCATAATTACCTATTTTAGTTTCAACATATTTACCAAATCTTGATTCTAAACAAGCAGGAACACGAAACTTTAGAATGTTACCGTTCCATTGACAAACTTGGTTGCCTAGAGTTTCATCAATAGATCCAACTATAAATACTTGATTTCTGGGAATAAATGTTTGAATTGGTGCAGTTTTTAAATATTCAATTTGCTTGGCTATTTTATACGCACGTCTTTTCTTATTGTGAATTTGAAAACGTAGATTCTGCCAATTAGTTTGACGATATATGATTGAACATGAGAGCGGAAGTCTACATCCGGACTTAGAGTTTTTCCAATTTTTCTTACGATAAAATTTACTTGAATCTTTTAATTTTTTCTCGGACTTAGCAATCCAATAATTGATAGATTTTAATTTACCTTCAAGTATCTTTTGATGACGTTTTCTATGTTCTTTTGAGCTATCTACAGCACCAATAGCGTGGCTAATTACACCGTTTGCATGACGCTTTGAAATACCGTAAGTTGTTTGTAGATGGGTATTCCATTTAGATTTATTGAATTCGTCGCCGCTCAAAAGATAATTGGCAGTCTCACATGCCGCTTGATGAAATACCGAACTATAAGCAGTAAGAAACATTTCAAACTCGGTAATCCCGATTGCATTAAATTCTTCTGCTGGTGTCGGTAATCCCTTCACGTATGTGAGCGTTCCCATTTATTTGACCTCGTTTATAGCAGCCGTCATACCATCAATTAATTTCTTATTTTTCTTGCTTCTTGAGCCATACAACCGAGCGCTGAATACAGTAATTAACTCAATCATGTCTTGTGCTAATTCTTGCTCAAACGTCACTTCTTCATTCGACTTGTTAATTATTACTACTTCGGTTTCAAACTCGGCACACATTGCAAATACAAGCTCTGCACCAAACCTCAACAACCTGTCTTTGTGAGTTAGCACTAATCTTCCCACATCTCCTTGCATGATACGTTTAAGCAGTTTTTGTAATCCTTTTTTGCTGTAATTCAAGCCACTTCCTAAGTCTTGGATAGTTTCAAACTGCCAGCCGTTAGCTGCGCTAAATGCTTCTAATACTTTTGCTTGATTACTAAGTCGTCTTTTTGATCGTGGCTACTCACACGGGCATAATTAATTGTTATCCGCTCATCTATTTGGTTCAAGTCTCTGGGAGTAATGCGTTTAATGTCTGCTAGGTAAAATCGCCTTTGACCAGTCGGCGACCGTTCGTATTTGATTTTATCAGCATCCGCCCAGCGCCTCAATGTTTTGGTGGAAACACCTATTACATGCGCTGCTTCTCCAATACTAATAGTCACTTCGAATGTACCTTCCATATCGCTTATTTGATATAGACTACACATTTATAGTTGTACATCCCAGGCAATATGTCAATAGGTGTCTAATAAATATTTTTCAGTTCCGCACCCCGGTTATCTGGTCTGTAACTGCCGCAAAAACTCTCCCAAACCTCTTAACTCTGTGTTCTGTGTGTCTGTGTGGTTCCTTCTTTCATCACTTAATTTAAAACACTTTCCCCTGACTTTATCGAACTACCCGCACAATCAAACATATGCAACCCAAACTGCTGCGACAACTCCTCACACACCTTTACCCCCCGCACGCTATTCCCCCTGGCATCTAACAACGGTGAAAATACAGCAATCCCCATCTGTCCCGGAATCACAGCAATAATTCCCCCACTCACCCCGCTTTTTGCCGGAATTCCCACTTTATATGCCCATTCTCCGGCAAAATTGTACATCCCACAGGTGTACATGACGCTAAGGATATCTTTTATATAGCGATTATCAACAGCTTGTTCCCCAGTTACCGGATTAACACCTTTATTTGCTAGGGCTGCTGCCATCACAGCTAAATCTTGACAATTTACCATTACCGCGCATTGCTGAAAATATAAATCCAATGCTTCCTCGATGCGCTCGTCAATCATGCCAAAATTTAGCATGAGATGTGCCATTGCCCGGTTGCGGTGTCCGGTACTGCGTTCGGAGGTAAACACAGAGATATCTACGTATACATCGCGTCCAATATAGCAACGAAACATATCCAGCAAACGGTTGAGACGTTCAGTTGCACCAGCACCTTTGATGAGACTTGTGGTTGCGATTGCACCCGCGTTTACCATCGGATTATATGGTCTTTTCGACTGCTCGTCTAAAACAATGGCGTTGAATGCATCTCCTGTTGGTTCGACTCCGACTCTTG
>JANNFJ010000739.1:0-1900 GCA_031379725.1 Calothrix sp. OTE_75_metabat_31 | reverse complement strand
GGCAGTTAGACCATCGTGCCCTCTATATTGTTGACAACCTTTATGGATATAGAAATCTTAATTTAGACTCTTCATTTGCCTCGTAATTCAAGGGCACAATGTGTTATGTCCCAAAATCCCCGTAGGGGCACAATACATTGTGCCCTCTATATTGTTGATATGGATATACAAATCTCAATTTAGAGATCCTTTAAAAACCCCGAAATCTGGGTATTATTATTTATATACCATTATTATAAATTAAGCTTGAATTTCTATTATGGAACCACCAATTGAACGAGTTAAATTATCGCAAACAGCAAAAGAACAATTAATTAAGCTCAAACGAATTACCAAAATTGACCAATGGAATATATTATGCCGTTGGGGGTTGTGTCGTTCACTTGCAGAACCAACATCGCCCTCCCCAGTTCCCATTAAGCTAGATAGCAACGTTGAAATGACTTGGCGAATCTTTGGGGGTGAAATTTCTGATATGTTACTAATAGCTCTAAAACAGCGTTGCTACAACGATGGCTTAAGTACTGATAAAGAAATCCTTGCAGAACAGTTGAATTTACATTTACATCGTGGCATTGGATACTTAGCTAGTGACCCAAATATCAAGAAAGTTGAAGATTTGATTGAGTTGGTGACAAAAAATTGAAGAATTAAGGGAGTAGTAAAGAGGCAAGACAGTGGAAGCAAATAAGTAGAAAGATACTGTTTCTTCCTTTCACTATCTCTCCCCTACCTACTTCCCACTCCCTACTCCCTACTCCCTCATGTCGGAGAGCTTTTTAGAAATTGAACGTCACCGTGCTGCTATACCTCGCGCTGATTTATCGCGTCCTGTAAAGTTAGCTTTAGAATGGAAAATCCTATCCGAAGATAGATGTTTTTTTGATTACGGTTGCGGATACGGTGGCGATGTGACTCGTGTCGCATTGCTTAATTATAAAAGTGCTGGTTGGGACCCTTATTATTTCCCGAAAAATAAGCTAACTTCTGCAGATGTAGTCAATATAGGCTATGTCTTGAATGTCATTGAAAACCCACAGGAACGATGTGAGGCACTTCGTCAAGCTTGGAAATTGACATGCAAAGTTTTAATTGTTGCCGCACAAGTATTAATTAATGCCCCCACTCGCAGTTTAATTCCCTATGGTGATGGAATAGTTACGCGGTTAAATACGTTTCAGAAATATTACGACCAAGAAGAACTCAAAAAATACATTGATGAAACGTTAAATGTCGATGCAGTTCCGGTTGCTTTAGGTGTTTACTTTGTCTTTCGAGATGACGAAGAAAAGGAAAGTTTTAAAGCAATACGCTACTTTTCGCGCACCTCAACACCACGAATTCGCATTCCCATCAAACGGTTTGAAGATTATCAGCACCTCCTCGAACCGATGATGGAATTTTATACGCAACGCGGCAGGTTGCCAGTCAAAGGAGAATTGAAGAATCAGGAACAACTATTAGTAGAGTTTAGTAGCTTTCGCCGTGCATTTGCCGTAATTTTACAAGCAACTGATGAGGCAGAATGGGATGCGATCGCCTATCGTCGTTCTTTAGACATTCAAGTATATCTAGCATTGTGCCACACCGAAGGGCAACGTTCGTTTTTCAAGCTACCCAAGGAAATGCGTCACGATATCAAAGCTTTTTTTGGTGACTTTGAAGATGCTTGTGATGTTGCCGACCGAAAGCTTTTTAGTTTGGGACAACCAGGGGTAGTTAAAGCAGCTTGCGAAAAAAGTAAAATCGGTAAACTGACTCGTAGTGCCCTTTACGTCCATGTTTCGGCATTACAAGAACTTGACCCCTCGTTACGAATTTACGAAGGTTGTGCAACTCGCTTTGTCGGCAGCATCGATGGTGCCACTCTAATCAAATTTCACCTCGACGAACCGCGAAT
>JANNFJ010000727.1:0-6084 GCA_031379725.1 Calothrix sp. OTE_75_metabat_31 | reverse complement strand
CCTTGTCCCCCTTGTCTTCCTTGTCCCCCTTGTCCTCCTTGTCCGTTTCATCAAGGGCTGATAAAATTCGACTAATCCGCCGAATATGCCCAGAAAAGGTCGATAAGCTTTGTTGAAGTGACTGCTCGTCGCCGATGTCGGCTAATATCAAATCAAACCAGGGTAACTCCACTGGTTCGCGGGCTGGCACGAATAAACCGACCTTTGCCATCAATGCCGCTAAAGCAAGGGTTTTTAATGTGACTGTTTTACCACCTGTGTTGGGACCTGTGATTGTTACTACCCGAATCGATGGTTGAACCAGCAAATCTACAGGAATAACCGGATGTCCTTGCTCGTGTCGGTGTTGCCATTCTAACAATGGGTGTCGTAATTGCCGCAGGGTGATATTTTCGTTCTGCTCGCGGTTAATAAAGCGGGGTGGATTGGCTTTGAGCCACAAACTATAGCGAGATTTTGCAGTTGCTAAATCGAGAGTGGTAATAATTGCTAGTAAGCGTTCTAAATCGGGTTTAACTGCACCAACTTGTTCGGTTAAAGTGCGGCGAATTGCTTCTTCTTCGACTTCTTCTCGGCGTGCGAGTTGCCGCAGTTGGTTGCCCATTGGCACAATGGAGTTCGGTTCAATATACAGAGTTAATCCGCTGGTCGATGTGTCGTGAACGATACCAGCTATTACATCTTTGTGCGAGGCTTTGACAGGGATAACAAATCGATCGCCGCGTTGGGTAATAAGTTGCTCCTGGACAGCGTTCGATTTGACCTGCATAATATTTTGCAGCTTTTGGTTGATTTGGCTGCGTACTTTCCGCAGGTCGATGCGAATATCAGCTAACTTTTGGCTAGCGCGATCGCTTACCTGTCCCCGATCGTCGATACAGCGATGGATTTCTTGCTCAATTTCGGGATATGTCCGTAGTTCGCCCACCAACTCTAGTAAGATCGGCAAATCGTCTTGGTTGTCGATTATACGACGGATATTTCGCGCTCCCGATAAAGTCGTAGCGATCGCCAGTAGTTCATCCCCTGCCAAAATCCCTTGTAACTCCGCTCGTTCGATGGAATCCCCGATATCTTGAACCCCCTCAAACGAGAGTCCGGAGGTAAGACGACTTTCGAGGTTGTAAACTTCTTTTGTTTGTGCTAACAATTGCTCGCTTGCGGCTTGCGAGGTTGGCATCTGTAAATGACGTGCAGCGATCGCACCCAGTTTTGTCGCCGCAAAGTTGGACAAATGCTGGCAAAGGCGCGGCCATTCGAGTAGTTCGAGGGTTTCAGATTGAATCAAGGGAGTCAAGGAAAGTAGGGGTGTGAGGGTGTAAAGGGTGAGAGGGTGTAAAGGTTGAGGGAGGCGAATATAAATGAAATGGATTCTTTGTTGTAGTTACACTACGTTTTCTACAGCCATGTATCCTTACGTCTTTACACCCATTGAGTTAATGCGAAAGTTTGAAGTTATATTAACAATATTAACGTTTTTACCGCTTACCTATAAAGGATTTGATTATTTTTAACCCCGTAGACGTAGGGGCACGATATCCCAAGTGCCCTTAAACTCGTTTGCCAGTTGCCAAATATCTAACTACCTATATCGTTAGTCATCAGTATGAGGGTAGGGGCACTTGGGATATCGTGCCCTTACAATTGTTTGTGTTGAAAAAAAATGCCACTAAGTAACCTACAATTTGATAACCTAGCTTAAACAAATTTGGGAACATTGAAGCGTGGACATTCAAATAGGGCGCGGGAAAACAGCCCGCAGGGCATACGGTATTGATGAAATTGCTCTAGCCCCCGGAAATCGAACACTCGATCCAAGCTTGGCAGACACAAAATGGCGCATTGGCAATATTGAGCGGGAAATTCCAATTATTGCCAGCGCAATGGATGGTGTAATCGATGTCCGCATGGCGGTGGGTTTATCGAAGTTGGGTGCATTGGGCGTGCTGAACCTCGAAGGAATCCAAACTCGTTATGTCAATCCAGAGCCAATTTTAGACCGGATTGCCTCGGTTGGCAAAGGTGAATTTGTTGCTTTAATGCAGGAATTATATGCCGAACCTATAAAAGCTGAATTAATTACACAAAGAATCCAGGAAATTAAGCAGCAAGGTGGTATTGCTGCAGTTAGTTTGACTCCAGTTGGTGCAAGTAAATTTGGGTCAGTGGTAGCGCAATCGGGTGCGGATTTAGTTTTTGTCCAAGCGACAGTGGTTTCGACAGCACATTTATCTCCGGAATCGGTGATACCTTTGGACTTGGCAAGTTTTTGTCAGGATATGCCAATGCCCGTATTATTGGGAAACTGCGTTACCTATGAAGTTACTTTGAATTTGATGAAAGCGGGCGCTGCTGGGGTATTAATCGGAATTGGTCCGGGTGCAGCTTGTACATCGCGGGGTGTATTGGGTGTAGGTGTGCCCCAAGCAACTGCGATCGCAGATTGTGCTGCTGCCCGTGATGACTTTTTCGCCGAGACTGGGAAGTATATACCTGTTATTGCCGACGGCGGTTTAATTACAGGTGGTGATATTTGTAAGTGTATTGCCTGCGGTGCTGATGGTGTAATGATTGGTTCACCATTTGCCCGCGCTGCCGAAGCACCTGGACGCGGCTTTCACTGGGGTATGGCAACACCTAGCCCTGTATTGCCTCGCGGTACTCGCATTAGTGTTGGTACGACCGGTACTTTAGAGCAAATTCTCAGAGGTCCTGCCGGACTCGACGACGGCACGCACAACCTGTTAGGAGCTTTAAAGACCAGTATGGGCACTTTGGGAGCCAAAAATATTAAAGAAATGCAACAAGTCGAAGTCGTAATTGCACCTTCATTACTGACCGAAGGAAAAGTCTATCAAAAGGCTCAACAATTGGGAATGGGGAAATGAGGGAGTAGGGTGTAGGGAAAGAGGGGCACAAGAGGGGGGAAAACACAGGCACAGCTAAAGGAGGAAAGGTAACACCGATTCTATGTGTTAGCAAAGCTTGTCCGCAGGGCTAGCTGCATAGAACGCCCACAGGCTGTATACGCCTGGGGCTATACAAAGCCTGCCTAGCCTAGCGGCAAGGGCAAAGCCGAACGCAGGCTAATTATATGTATCTTCATATAAAAACGGTATAACACCGATTCCTAACCCTAATTCCCACGGACTACTCCCCACTCCTTACTCTTCTTCAAATTCTTAAATAAATTTTTCCAGACTCTTAAACAAGCACTGGAAAAATCGTATATCTCGCTTACAATAGAGAAAGCGGAGACGCATGTTTCCGTTCACTCCTCACACCACACTCCGCCCGGACTATTGTTCGGGCGGTTCCTTATTTAAGGGAGTTATGAGTTATGAGTTATGAGTTATGAGCTAGAAGGAGAATTGACTTTTCCCTTTCCCCCCCTCTGTCCCTTTCCCCCCCTCTCCCTTTCCCCCCCCTCTCCCCCTCCCTATTTCCCACGGACTATGTAAATGTATATGCACGAGTCGAAAGCAGAGCTTTTGGCTGTGGTAAAATTTTCTCAAAAATCAGAAACAACATAGGCAAGGTTTTAAGGCATGTCAGCAACCGCACAAGTTACAGACTCCACCTTCAAGCAAGAAGTACTCGATAGCCCAGTACCAGTTCTAGTAGACTTTTGGGCTCCTTGGTGCGGTCCCTGCCGCATGGTAGCACCCGTTGTAGACGAGATTTCTGCTCAGTACGAAGGGCAGTTGAAGGTAGTTAAGGTTAATACTGATGAGAATCCTAACGTTGCTAGTCAATATGGAATCCGCAGTATTCCCACTTTGATGATTTTTAAAGGTGGGCAAAAAGTTGATATGGTTGTCGGTGCCGTTCCGAAAACTACATTAGCGAATACTCTCGAAAAGTATCTTTAAAAAGCTTTGCGTGTTTGAAGAGGCAATATTTTTGCACTACTGCACGTGAATGCTATATCTGAATAAACTTTGATCTAGGAATTGACCAAACCAATAAGTGTTGCGCCTTTAGTTTTATAATTAGAGGCGCTTTTTATTTTTTATACCTGCCAATCGTACTGCCTTTATTTTTGCGTAGTACAGTGCCCGTAGCGCATGACACTAACCGTATGGTAAAACAGAAGACTATCGGTAATCCCTAACGGATTATAAAATCCACATCAAAGTTTAGAAAAAGTATAAGTTTTTAGGCATCATTTCTCATGACCCCATCTGCGTCGTCTGATATATCAGAGTCTCTACAAAAGGATATTGCTCAATTAATCGAGATATTACCGACATTAAAAAATCGGCAGTTTATTGAGCAGGCATTATTAACGGTTTTGCGTCTAGCCGATAGCGAACTCGAACGTCTCGATTGGAAAATCCTATCATCTGCATTGGCTGATATGGAACGAGGTTTTCAGATGTTCTATGATTATCGCCATGTTCGCAAAGTCACAATCTTTGGGTCAGCCCGTCTTGCTCCCGAAACCCCAGAATATATCATGGCAAGGGATTTTGCCCGCCGCGTCGCTGACTTAGGCTTTATGGTCATGACAGGGGGTGGTGGTGGTATTATGCAAGCCGGTCACGAAGGTGCTGGACGCGATAATTCCTTTGGGTTGAATATTCAGTTACCATTTGAACAGCAAGCCAACCCCTATATCGAAGGCGATCGCAAGCTGATTCATTTCAAATATTTCTTTACCCGCAAGTTGTTTTTACTCAAGGAAAGCGACGCAGTAGCATCGTTCCCTGGGGGTTTCGGCACGCAAGATGAAGCGTTTGAGTGCATGACTCTGAGCCAAACGGGTAAATTTGGCCCCCTACCTCTAGTTTTAATCGACCATCCCGGTGGCGATTATTGGCGAGATTGGAGTAAGTATGTGGATAAGCATTTATTACAAACAGGCTTAGTTAGTCCCGAAGACCCCAACCTTTATACAATTACAGATAACTTGGACGTTGCTTGTAATGCAATTACGAGTTTCTACCAGGTTTACCACTCTAGCCGATACGTAGCAGGGCAATTGGTAATTCGTCTCAAATCCGAGTTATCCGAGGCTGCAATTGACCAACTTAATACCAATTTCAGCGATATTTTGGTTAAGGGCAAAATTGAAAAGAGTCAAGCATTACCGCAAGAAGTGCAAGACGACGAAACCTTTGGATTACCGCGTTTGGTTTTGCACTTTAACCAACGCGACTTAGGACGGTTGTATCAAATGATTGCCGCTATTAATCAAATGGGTACACCTTCAGCCCAGGATAAAGCACATCCCGAATTGAAATAAGGTTTAATCTAATTTTTCGTTATCCCACGGTATTGTAGGGGCACGATATATCGTGCCCCTACGGGATTTTTCGGTGCAACTTAGGAATAGCTGACATCATGATTTTTCGTTATTCCACGGTATGTAAGGGCACGATATATCGTGCCCCTACGAGACATCTTGGCTTTTTCAGGAAAAATAAAGCAGTTTTATGGGTTATTCAACACCCAATTAACCAAAGTACGAACCCCATAACCAGTTGCACCGCTATTATTCACGCCGTTTTCTTTATCAGCCCACACGGGGCCGGCAATGTCAAGATGTGCCCAAGCTGGGGTATCTTTGACAAATTGTTTCAAAAATAACGACGCGGTAATCGAACCACCAGGACGCGGCCCGGTATTTTTCATGTCGGCAATGCTCGATTTTAAGCCTTCAAAATACTTTTCATCCATTGGCATCCGCCAAACTTTTTCCCCTGCGGTTTCGGCGGCTGTTTCGAGTTGCTTTGCTAGTTCGTCATTTTGAGTAAATAACCCAGCAATATCGTCACCCAAAGCAATTACACAAGCACCTGTCAGGGTTGCTAAATCAACTATTGCCTCTACACCCAATTTATCGGTATATACCAAGGCATCTGCCAAGGTTAACCGTCCTTCGGCATCGGTGTTATTTACCTCGATGGTTTTGCCATTAGAAGCAGTGAGAACGTCTCCGGGGTGCATTGCCTTTCCGCTAATCATGTTTTCGGTGACGGCGGAGATAAAATGAACTTCGACATCGGGCTTAAGTAAACCGATGGCTTTGGCTGCCCCAAAAGTTGCGGCTGCACCACCCATATCCATTTTCATGGTTTC